>JAAVXK010000098.1 GCA_022790615.1 Lachnospiraceae bacterium | reverse complement strand
GAATATAAGGTCGGGTGAAAACTGCAGCGTTTCATACATGTACGCGAGCACTTCAACGTCATTCATCTGCAGCGGGTGTTCCATATATTTTTCGACAATACCGGCAATCCATTTAAATTCATCCTTTTCGGAAGTTTTAGCAAATTCGCTGTTGAAGTTAACAGAATCCGTGTCTGACGGAGTATTTTTAAATACTACGCTTATATTGGAAGAAGGGGCCGTATCGGGAGATAGGACGGTTATATCGCTTATAAAACCGTTGCTGGCGCGTTTGACGGTTAGCAGGGACTGTTTTTCCCAATACGTAAATGCCCGCAGCACATCATTTTCCATAATATCAAGCACGTCGGCGATGCCGGAAACCGACGCGCCGGAAGTGCATCCCGATAACATTCTAAGTAAGGTAATGTACACCTTGACATACGTGCCGTTGGCGGACGGCATATATTCGTCTATAAATATATTAGAAAGCAAGGTGTCCGATATGTTTGATTTGTTATGTAAATTAAAACAATTCATTATATATTTATCCTCCTTAAACATGCCGGAATTCTTAACCGGCCTGCTGACTGAAATGATTATAGCATAAGAAAAATTACTTGGGAATAGTGGGTAACTTATACGAATGCCGTAGAATCAGGCCGTTTAATAACGTGGATAAATATGAAAGGCTGTGACTATAAGGTTAAAAACGGCATAAAATCACAGCCCATAGTAATTGTATCTAAAGTAAATGTATTAACAGCTTATCCTATCATTAAAAATGTATAAAGTGATGGATTAAGTGGATAACTATTGACCGAGCAGGCTTTCACCTACTGAAACTATGTCTCCCGCGCCCATTGTTATTAACATATCACCGTTGATACAGTTCTCTAATATAAAATTTTTAATATCATCAAAAGAAGAAATATAATAAACTTCCGCATTCCGTTTTTTCAGTTCATTATAAAGGTCTTTTGACGATATTTCCCCGGTGTCCTTTTCCCTGGCGGCATATATGTCGGTAACAATTACCATATCGGCCTTTGAAAGCGAACGCGCAAAGTCTTTCAGGAAGTTTTTGGTCCTGGTATAGGTATGCGGTTGGAATACGCATACGATTCTGTTATGCGGATAATTTTTTGCGGCGTCAAGCGTCGCGTTTATTTCCGACGGGTGGTGCGCATAGTCGTCAATAACGGTAATACCGTTGATAACGCCCTTTTTCTGAAAGCGCCTGTCGGCGCCCCTGAAACTTAGAAGCCCCGTTTTAATTGCGTTAATGTCGACTTTCTGTGCATATGCAACGCATATGGCGGCAAGCGAGTTGCTGATATTATGCTTTCCGACGACGCTCAGCTCAAAGTGTTCTGCGTATTTTCCATTTATATACAAGTCAAACATTCCGAAGCCGTTTTCATTGAAATTAATATTGTCCGCATAAAAGTCGGCGGATGAATCGGTTATACTGTATGTTAAAATACTGCATGTAAGACCGTCAGTTATTGTTTCGTATTGTTCAATGTCCCTGTCGATTACAAGGAGTCCGTCGTCGGGAATCTTTTTTGCAAATAAATGAAACGAGTTCCTTATGTCGTTTATATCTTTGAAGAAATCAAGATGGTCTTCCTCTACGTTAAGTATAATTGCAGTTGAGGGGTTAAAGTGAAAGAAGCTGTTCGTGTATTCACAGGCTTCCATTATCCAGTTTTGGGAATGGCCGATGCGCAGATTGCCGTTTAGTATATCAAGAATACAGCCTACCGACACTGTAGGGTCCAATTCGGCAGCCATGTATATGTATGTCAGAATGGAAGTTGCGGTAGTCTTGCCGTGAGTTCCCGAAACGGCAATGGTGTTATCGTAATTTTTCATTATCTGGCCTATCATTTCGGCTCTTACCATCATTGGAAGGCCGCGTCTTACTGCTTCCGCATATTCGGGGTTATCCTCGGATATAGCCGCGGTATATACTACAAGATCGGTGTCACCGGGTATATTATCCGCTTTTTGTCCGTAGAATACGTCTATACCAAGTGATTCAAGGTGTCTGGTAATCGCGCTTTCATGTGAATCGGAACCTTTTATATGAAAGCCCTTGCTGCACAAAAGCTCGGCGAAGGCGCTCATGCTTATTCCGCCGATACCTATGAAATAAAGATTGGCGGGAGAATCGTAGTTAATTTGAAACATATCCATTACCTTCCTGTCATTTAGAATTTTATGGTTTTTAATTATAATACATCATTTGGGCAAATCATTCAAGAATACATATCATATATATTATTCATATCTCCATAAATAGTGAAACCGGTCATGCAAAGCTGTTTATACAGATTGGGACGGCAAATTATATCTTTACAATCAATAAATAATATTATATACTTAGTTTAACTAAACAGTTAGTTAAAGTGACTATTTAGTTTATTACATGCTTAATGAAAAAGGAGAGACGTTTAATGGAGATTACTGACATCAGATTAAGGAAGAATGAAAAGGTTGGAAAAATGAAAGCCGTCGCATCAATTACAATTGACGGGGTGTTTGTAATACATGACATTAAGATTTTGAAAGGCGACAAAGGAATGTTTATTGCCATGCCCAGCAGAAAGATAGGCAATGGAGAGTACAAGGATATTGCGCATCCTATTGATTCTGATACGCGTAATTTTATCCAGAGCACGATATTAAAAAAATATTATGAAATGTTTGACGCCGAATGTGAGCAGGTAATATAGCTGTACATATTAATTATTAAGTATTATTATATTTATGTTAAGTTGAGGAACTTATTATTTTATACGGAATAAAATCACGCCATTTACAAATACTAACATCATCAATCTGAGAGAGAATCAGAAATAAAATGAAATATATGTAAATGGAGGAAGGATATGAAAGCAACAGGAATTGTTAGGCGGATAGACGATTTGGGAAGGGTTGTAATTCCGAAGGAAATCCGCCGGACACTTCGTATAAGAGAAGGCGACCCGCTGGAGATATTTACAGACAGGGAAGGTGAGATAATACTTCAGAAGTATTCACCTATCAATGAACTGGGCGAGTTTGCAAAGCAGTATGTTGAAGCGCTGTCACAGGCTACCGGCCATATTGTGTGTATTACGGACAGGGACCAGGTAGTGGCTATATCGGGTGGAAGAAAGGATTTGCTTTCGAAGCACATCCATAAAGACCTTGAAAATGCAATGGAGGAGCGGGAGACATTCTCCGCAAAATCGTCGTCATCAAAATATTGTAATATAACGGAAGGGGATAACCCGCCTTCGGAAACGGTAAGTCCGATAATATGTGCAGGAGACGTTATTGGCTCCGTATGTATATTTGGTAAGGACAGTTCTGATACGATGGGAGAGGTAGAGCACAAGCTTGCGCTTTCTGCCGCGTCATTTCTTGGAAAACAGATGGAACAGTGACCCGCTTACTCCCGAAAAAGAACTGTAAGCAGGGACAAATAGCCCACGCATGGTATATATGTGTGGGTGTTTTTTTTGTATACAAATTTCTGCTATTGAATAAAAAACACTTGGCGTGAATCGCACTTCGGAACGCTTTGTTCCTTTACGTCAGGCCATTTTTATGTTATACTGTTCATTATGTAGAGCAAATGGGAGTTGGTGCGAATGGATATAAAAGTTAATCAGATGCAGCAATTGAATCAGGTTGAACAGAAAGCGCCTGTGAAAGAGACGGACGGTTCGTTCAAGTTCACGCTTGTAAGTAACATTGAGGAGCAGGGCCTTCAGGAGAGACTTTCCCTAATGATGCAGGAGATTACAATGCAGGGAAAGAAACTCGGCAAGCATATGGATGTGCGCGATATGAAACATTACCGTATGTTGATTAAGGAATTCATGAATGAGATTGTGAGCAGATCCCATGAGTTTACGAGGGAAAACTTTCTTGACAGGCGCGGAAGGCACAGAGTATACGGGATGATAAAGCTTGTTGATACAAAGCTTGACGAGCTTGCGCAGGAACTTATAAAAGACGAGAAGGACCATTTGCTAATTTTGTCAAAGATTGACGAGATAAGAGGTATGCTGCTTGATATCTTGACATAATAATATGTAATTTATGTGATTACCAAAAGATATTTTGACTTAATTGTTACAAATATATCATTATGATTACATTTTTATGACTATTTTACATGTTAAAATACTTTGAGAATAACTGATAAAGCTGTTTTGTATGCTATTTTTGGTAAGATTATTTGATAAGTATAAGGGGTGGATATGTATGGATTATAAAAATATTGTCGGTCAGGAACAGATAAAGGAGTTCATTCGAAAGACCATTAATATGAACATAGTTTCACACGCTTATATAATTTGCGGTGAAAAAGGAAGCGGAAGGCTTGATATTGCAAAATTATTTGCAGCGTCGCTTCAATGCAAATCAGAGTATGACCTGTACGACGAGAGCACATATAACAGGCCGTGCGGCGACTGCCCGTCCTGTAAACAGATGGATGGGGGGAATCAGCCGGACGTTATTACAGTCACGACGGATAAGCAGTCAATAGGCGTTGACGTAATAAGGCAGCAGGTGAACAACACAGCACAGATTAAGCCTTATGCGGGACCCTATAAAATATATATAATACCTGAGGCTGAGAAGATGACGGAGGAGTCCCAGAATGCCTTATTGAAGACAATTGAGGAACCACCCGAGTATGTTATAATATTTCTTATTACAGACAATATTGGCTCGCTGCTTCCGACGGTTATTTCGCGCTGTATTGAATTAAATATGAAACCGCTTAGTCAGAAAGTAATTGTAGAATATCTTATGGATAACATGAATATTCCGGATTATCAGGCTGAGGCAAGCGCGTTTTTTGCGCAGGGTAACATTGGGAAGGCGATTCGATTTGCGACCGACAGCAGTTTTATCACTGTAAGGAATGACGTGATTAAGGTATTAAAGACAATTGAGGACAAGGGAACGGATGAAATTGCCGCCATAGTCAAGAATATTAAAGAGGAAAAATATGATATTGACGACTATCTTGACATGGCAATCTTATGGTATAGGGATGTTTTGCTGTATAAGGCGCTCAAAGATACTTCCACGCTTATCTTCAAAGAGGAGACAAAGTCTGTAATAAAGGACGCCAAAGTTCGCAGTTATGAGAATATCGAATTGTGTATAGAGGCAATTGAAAGAGCTAAGAGACGACTGAATGCAAACGTCAATTTTGATATAACAATAGAGCTTATGCTCACAACTTTAAAGGAGAATATATAAAATGATTAAGGTAATCGGGGTAAGATTCCGCCGTGCCGGAAAAGTATATTATTTTAATCCGTTAGACATGGATATTAAGAGGGGCGACAATGTAATTGTTGAAACGGCGCGCGGCGTCGAGTTCGGCAATGTCGTCGTGGGAGTTAACGAGGTGAGCGACGAAAAGGTCATACAGCCCCTGAAACCTGTAATACGTGTCGCTACTGTAGATGATGAGAAGATTGAGGAAAAGAACAGGGAAAAGGAAAAAGAAGCGTTTGGCATATGTCTTGAGAAGATAAGGAAGTTTGGTCTCGAGATGAAGCTTATAGACGTGGAATATACATTTGATAACAACAAGGTGCTGTTTTACTTTACGGCGGACGGAAGGGTCGACTTCAGGGAACTCGTAAAATCACTTGCCTCTGTTTTTAAGACAAGAATTGAGTTGAGACAGATAGGGGTGAGAGACGAGACAAAAATACTTGGGGGAATCGGAGTGTGCGGAAGGGTTCTTTGCTGTAACAGCTTTCTGTCGGAATTCGCACCCGTCTCAATTAAGATGGCAAAAGAGCAGAACCTCTCTCTTAACCCGACTAAGATATCAGGAATATGCGGCAGGCTTATGTGCTGTCTTAAAAATGAGGAGGAGGCATATGAGGAGCTTAACAAGAACCTTCCAAATGTAGGCGATTATGTGAGGACATCCGATAACCTCAAGGGAGAAGTCCAGAGCGTGAGCGTACTTAAGCAGAAAGTCAAGGTCATAGTTAATCTTGACAATGATGAAAAGGAAGTGCGTGAGTATGATGTGAAGGAACTTAAGTTCCGCACGAAAAAACGCCGTGAGAAGTTAGATGTGGACGACGAGCTCAAGCAGCTTGAAATGCTTGAAAAGAAAGAGGGAAAATCTAAGCTTGATGAGTGACGGACCGTTGAATAATGACATTTTTGACAAAAATATTCTTTCTGACGGAGAGAGAATCGACGACCTGCAGATTCATAATTGTTATATAATACAAAATCCCGAGAAGTTCTGCTTTGGAATGGATGCAGTACTTCTCTCGGGCTTTGCAAAGATAAAAAAGGGAGAAACCGTTCTTGACATGGGAACAGGAACGGGTATTCTTCCTATTCTTTTGGCAGCCAAAACGGAAGGCAGGAGTTTTACGGGGCTTGAGCTGCAGGCCGAGAGCGCGGATATGGCGAGAAGAAGCGTAAAACTTAATAATATGGAGGACAGGATTGATATTGTTACCGGAGATATAAAGCAGGCGTCCGATATCTTTGGCGCCGCGTCATATGACGTCGTTGTTACGAATCCTCCCTACATGAATGAGAACCACGGGATAGTGAATCCCCATGCACCGAAAGCAATAGCGAGACACGAAATAATGTGCAGTCTTGAGGATGTCGTTGGACAGGCAGCCAGAGTGCTGAAAGTTAACGGAAGGCTTTATATGGTTCACCGGCCGTTTCGGCTAGTGGATATAATGGAGTTGATGGTACAATACAGGCTTGAACCAAAGAGGCTGCGTATGGTTTACCCATATATCGGCAAAGAGCCGTCCATGGTTCTTGTCGAGGGAGTAAAAGGCGGCAGGAGACGGCTTAGTGTGGAAAAGCCGCTTATAATATATAATGACGACAGAGAATATACGGATGAAATGAAGAGAGATTACGCATTTTGATATATAATATTTTGATAGTCTGTCCTATCTGCCAGTGTCGTGTGCGGCAAATGCGGCAGATAATCCCGCAGGCTTTGAGGGGGAATTGCAATGGCAGGGAAACTATACGTGTGTGCAACGCCTATAGGCAATCTGGAAGACATTACAATAAGGGTCATTCATACGTTGAAAGCCGTTGATATTATTGCGGCCGAGGATACGAGGCACAGCAGGAAGCTTCTGACGCATTTCGATATACATACGCCGCTTACGAGCTATCATGAACACAACAAGATAGAGAAGGCCGGCAGACTGGTTGATATGCTTCTCGAAGGTAAAAATATCGCTGTTGTTACGGACGCCGGAACCCCCGTCATATCAGACCCGGGTGAGGAGCTTGTAAGGCAGGCGGTTGCGGCAGGAATCGAGGTCACATCGCTTCCCGGGGCCTGCGCGTGTATCACCGCGCTTACCATGTCGGCGCTTTCGGCGAGAAGATTCTCGTTTGAGGCGTTTCTTCCGGCCAATAAAAAAGCGCGCGCGCGCATACTTGAGGAGCTTTCAACTGAGACTAGGACAACGATAATCTATGAGGCCCCGCACCATCTTAAGAAGACGCTTTTGGAACTTCGGGAATATCTCGGCAACAGGCCGCTTACATTGTGCAGGGAGATAACAAAAAAATACGAGGAATGTATCTACACGGATATAGATTCGGCAATAAAAATGTATGAAGCGGAGGCTCCGAGAGGGGAATACGTGCTCGTGGTCGGCGGCTGTGATTTGAATGATAAGCTTGAGAGTGAACGTAGTAACTTTCTATCTATGACGGTAAATGAGCACATGGACATCTATTTGTCTCAAGGAATGGATAAAAAAGACGCGATGAGACAGGTCGCAAAAGACAGGGGGGTAAGCAGAAGGGAAATATATAATTCATTGCTGGAATAATATTTCCAATAAAAAAGACTGCGGGTTAACGCAGTCTTTGATTCGTTATAATGGCTTCTGCCTATAAAAGATTATATCAGTCCGGCAAGCTGCGCCATCTCTTTGACAGAGCTTTTCGAAACTTTTTTTCCACAATAATCTATAAGATCTTCCGTATCACCGTTAAAAATATCAGCAGGTGTATATTTCTTTAGTACGATTCTGTCATCTTCAATGAGGATTTCAACCGAGTCTTTTTCCTCGATGCTGAGAACCCTACGCATTTCTTTTGGGAGAACGATTCTGCCTAGTGAGTCAAGATTTCTTACGATGCCTGTGTTTTTCATATAAATTATCCTCCTATAATTAATATTTTCTAAAGTGGTTACAGTATATCATTATTGTCAAAACGTGTCAATATGGAAAAAATAAAGTCGAATCATGCAAAAACGCTGCTTATAAATGTCTTACCATAACCATTAAAAGTTATCATCTGCAAATATTTAGGAAAACTATAGAGTATAAAAATTGCAAAAAAACGGTGCAAAAAACTGTTCGTGAACACACCGTAACCATTCACGTACCGTTAATTATCCTATAAAAAAATTATGTTAAAATTTAGCTTGACTTATTGAAACCGCTGTTGTAACATGTTTAAAATTACGTAAATATACAGATATTATGAGGTATAGAAAGAGAATGATGAATGTGCAGATTCCGGATAATGCAATCCGGCTTATTAAGGAAAATGGCATTGAAAAAGAAGATATATTAAGCGCATGCGCTATTGATTTATCATTTTCAGGCAGGTACATAAAAGGATTCATTATACTTACCAGGGAGTTTGTCGCCGTTATTGAGAGCGAGCCGCTTGAAGATATGGTAATGCTGTTTCGGGGAACCAAGGTAAAGGAAGATGAGATAACGGACTGTGTGGCTGAATATAATATAAAGCTGTACAGGCTTTCGGATGCCGCGCACATAAGGCTTGAGAGGATGCTCGCAACAAACTATGTGTACGTTACATACCGCGGTGTAATCACACGGCTGTGCGCCTTTACCAATACGTGCATTGAGCAGATGAACCTGTTCATTAAAGACTTCAGGAAAGCGAAGAATGAACCCGATGCGCTCGAGGATGAGAAGCATCATAAAGAAGAAACTGACGAGAGCGAAAAATATTGTCCGGTTTGCGGTACGATGTACCCTGACCCTGAGCGGAAAATATGCCCGAAATGTATGAATAAGCGCTCGGTGTTTGTGAGGACCCTGAAATATTTTCTGGAGTATAAATACCGATTCTTTACGCTGTTTCTGTGTTACTTTGCATCTGCAGGGATAGGGCTTGTATGGCCTTACCTCAGCGGTTCCGTTCTATATGATAAGGTTCTTGCGGCGGACGATGTTTTCCTTGCGGAGTTTGGGCTTGCGGGCAGGTACGGCGCAGCTATCCTTGCGCTCGTAGGCGTAATGCTTGCCGCCAAGATTGTTCAGCAGGCGATATCGTTAATTATGGGAACGCTGACGGCGCAGATTGTCGCCAAGGTTGTCCGTGATATGAAAAAGGACGTATTTTCTTCTATGGGCAGGCTGTCAATCAACTTTTTTACAAGCAAGCAGACCGGAAGCCTTATGACAAGGGTCTTAAGCGACGCGGAGAGGGTGACGCAGTTTTACCTTGACGGATTCCCTTATATATTCGTACATTCGCTCACAATCATTACCACGTTTGTTGTGATGTTCAGGCTTGACTGGAGAATGGCGCTCGTGTCATGTATTCTTCTTCCGCTGCTCGGAATTATAAGCGTGAAGCTGAAATCAAAATTATGGAGCTTGTTTGGAAGAAGACACCGCGCGGAGAGGTCCGTGAACAGTAAGGTAAACGATAATCTTACGGGCGCGCGCGTAGTCAAGGCGTTCGGACAGCAGGATCAGGAAGTAGTCCGATTTGACAAGCCGAATAACAGACTCCGTGACGCCGAGATTCAGATAGTAAAATACAATAACAGATTTACGATTCTGTATAACTTTGTGCAGGAAATATCTAACATATGGGTTTGGATAATAGGAGTTTTCATGATACTTAAGACACATGATGTTGAGCTCGGTGTGCTTATTACATTTGTCGGCTATGTGGGTCAGCTGAACGGGCCGATGAACTTCTTTGCGAGAGTGTTCCATATGTGGACGGACAGTATCAACTCCGCCCAGAGGATGTTTGAGATAATGGACGCCGTGCCTGAAATAGCGGAGGCTGATAACCCTGTCAGGCTTGATAATCCTAGGGGAGAGATAAAACTGGATAACGTGACGTTCGGATATGACGTCAACAATCCGGTACTCAAGGAGATAAACATGCATATCAGGGAAGGTGAAATGCTTGGAATTGTCGGACGTTCCGGCGCGGGTAAGACAACGCTTGTCAATCTTATTTCGAGGCTGTATGACGCCAACGAGGGTAACATCTACATAGACGGGATTAATGTACGGGACATTGCATTCAATGATTTGAGAAGAAATGTCGCGATGGTTTCGCAGGATACATATATATTCATGGGAACCGTCGCCGAGAATATAGCTTATGCGAACGCCGGCACCACAAAGGACGACGTTGTGCGCGCGGCAATGCTTGCAAGCGCGCATGAATTCATCAGTAAAATGCCTGACGGATATGATACGGTTATCGGAGCGTCGGGCAAGGACCTTTCAGGCGGGGAGAAGCAGAGAATATCGATTGCGCGGGCTATACTTGCCAACCCTAAGATTCTTATACTGGATGAGGCGACGGCGAGCGTTGATACCGCGACGGAGAAAGCTATACAGCAGTCAATTAACTACCTGATTCAGGGAAGAACGACAATCTCGATAGCCCACAGGCTTTCGACACTCCGCGATGCGGACAGACTTGTCGTTATCGACGGCGGAAGGATTACCGAGGAGGGAACGGCCGAAGAACTGATGGAGCTTAAGGGAACATACTATACGCTTATGGAACTTCAGGTGCAGGCTTTGGCGCTCAGGGGTCTTGAGTAAGTTAGGAGGATTGTGATGGGAAAAAAAGATTTTGATATAGCTGTGATGGAAGAACAGGCAAAGGCGATGACGGAGCTTAATTTCCTTAATAAGAAAAACGCCGAGTTTTTCGTAAGCGACGGCGGCTTTGTGGGAATGAGGCATAATGGAAACGAGTGGGAGAGAGTCCGCGTAATTCGGCTGTTTCCGTTCAGCAGCCCAGATGAATACATATCTGTGCGTACCGCGGAGGAACACAGCAAAGAGCTCGGCGTTATAAAAAATATTAAGGATGTGACAGACGAGGCGGCGGTCATAATAAAGCAGCAGCTGAATCTGCATTACTTCACACCTGTTATTACAAAGGTAATAGACATAAAGGACGAGTATGGATACGCATATTTCCATGTTATGACGGACAGGGGTGAATGCAGGTTTACCATTAATATGGGTGCAAATGCAGTCGTACGCCTCTCTGATACGAGGCTGTTAATTACAGACCTCGATGAGAACCGGTTTGAGATACCCGACGTACTGCAGCTGACGAACAAAGAACAGAGAAAGCTTGATTTGTTCTTATAGTGGAGGAATATTTATGCAGCTAAAATATGATTTGCCGAAGGATATACTTGCGTGTATTGATTTGGCGGATGACGAAAGAATCTATTACGCGGTGCCGTATGATGTTGATTCCCACGGAAAATGGGTTTCGGATTCATATCTTGTCGTGTCAACTAAAAATATATGGGTGATATCGGAAGGAAAATGTACGCATACCATAAAGATTGCCGACTGTGAAAAGGTAACTACGGAGACACAGGTGAACTGTGGAATACTCGTAGTGAATAAGGGAGGCGTCGAAACAAGGTTGATTCAGTATTCGGCAAAACATCTTTCGAGGTTTGCGTATGTGGCGAGGGGAATCAATATTCTTATATCCGGGAGATATGAGGAGGTAATAAGCAACGAGTATGAAACGACATGCCCGCATTGCGGCCGCGCCATACCGGGAATGAAAGAGTGCCCGCACTGTTCAAAGACGGGCGGCTTCGCGAGGAATTTCATAAGGATAATCAAGCCGTACAAAAAACAGATAGCCGGAATATTCGTACTTATGATACTGGCCGCGGTAATTACACTGCTTAATCCTGAGGTACAAAAACATCTTGTGGACAAGGTACTCACGAACGGCCATGGAAAACTGGGCACGGCGCTCATTTGTCTGGCAATTATGTTTATTCTCAGTATTGGAATCGTAATTGTAAATGTACTTAAGAGCTATTACAGTACGGTGCTCGGAGCGACCATTGCAAAAGATATGAGAGAGCAGCTTTTTGTGAAGCTGCAGCTGTTATCGCTCTCGTTCATAAATGAAAGGCGTCCCGGAGAGCTTATGAACAGGGTTGTGCATGACACTGTAAAGATAAGGGATTTTATGGAGAGGACATTTTGTAATTTGTTCACGGTATGCTTTATCTTTGTGTGCGACGTTATATTCATGCTTATGCTGAACGTCAGACTTGCGCTGCTTGCGTTTATATTTGTTCCGGTAGTTGTGCTTATTACATACGCGTTCCGGAAAAATATACACAGGAGATTCCACCTCCAGTACAAGAAGGATGATGACGTTAACAGCAGCCTGCAGGACGTCATATCAGGCATGCGCGTCGTAAAATCATACGGCAAGGAGAGTACGGAGGAGGAGAAGTTCAACCATCTCACCGATATATACTGCGGGGTACAGACAAGAAACGAAGTATTCTGGGCCGTTTTCATGCCTATAGTAAGATTTGTCGTGGGAGCGGGGGTATTTCTCGTCATATACTTCGGAGGACTTGACGTTATCGGAGGCGATATGACTGTCGGTGAGCTTATACAGTTCGTCACATACACGCAGCTTCTCTACCAGTATCTTGACTGGATGACCATGATGCCGAGGGACCTTACGAACCTTATAAGCAGCCTTGAGAGAATCAATGATATTATGGTACAGCAGGTGGTAGGCGAGGAGCGCGATTACGTAGAACACGATATAGACGGCGAGATTGATTTCAAACATGCGACATTCGGTTATAAGTCATACGAGCCCGTGTTATGGGATTTGAACCTGAAGATACGCAGAGGTGAGATGATAGGAATTGTCGGTGCGTCGGGAACCGGAAAGTCCACGCTGATTAACCTTATCATGCGTTTGTATGAGGTGGATGACGGGCAGGTTCTGATTGACGGTCACGACATTAAGAATATCGAGCCGATGAAATACCATTCGCAACTTGGCGTGGTGTTGCAGGAGACGTTCCTGTTCTCGGGAACGATACTTGAAAATATACGTTTTTCAAGACCGGACGCTACATACGAGGAAGTAATCAAAGCGGCGAAGCTTGCGAATGCGCACGACTTTATATCATGTACGCCTGACGGATATAACACGTATGTCGGAGAGAAAGGCCATAACCTTTCAGGCGGGGAGAGGCAGCGTATTGCCATTGCCCGCGCCATCCTTAACAATCCGAGGATTCTCATACTTGACGAGGCCACGGCAAGCCTTGATACCGAAAGTGAGTTTATGATACAAAAGGCGATAGATAATCTGACGGAAGGAAGAACGACGTTTGCGATAGCGCACAGGCTGTCAACGCTTCAGAACGCGGACCGTCTCATAGTTATAGACGGACACAGTATAGCTGAGGTGGGTTCGCATGCGGAGCTGATTGAGAAGAAAGGAATCTATTATAATCTTGTTATGGCCCAGCTTGAGATGCAGGGGTAGAGTTTAAAGGGATATATTTTCTATCCTTTTGACACCTATTATATACTTTACAGCCTTTACTGTGACATATAATTGTGAGATATTATAAATAATAACTCAGACTCCGCAATTATAGTGTTATATAGGCAAGTGATTATCTGATTCATCAGGAACATTATCTGCGTGAGTGAACCCGGCTTGAGCGCATGTTTTGTTGAGTTAGATAATCACTTATTTTTTTATGTCCAGGCTATTGCCGGAGTTTGATATATTAATATTTCTTCGTACATATAAATGTTTTTTTCATATCGGTATTCATTATGTGCGGGGTGCTTTGCAAAAATATATTACTAGGAGGGGTTTTAATGAGAAGATTTAAAAGACTGGTTTCAGTTCTCGTATGCGCCGGAATGGCAGCAGGTTCCCTTTCTCCTTTGGGAAGCGTCGTGACGAAAGCGGCGGCAAAGGAGATAGAGAGGGAAGACGCATCGGTTGTGTACTTTGTTGACGCGGGAGATTATGTGACCGATACCGTATGCAAAGGCGACCAGCTCGGAACACGCAACAGTGTAACGGACCAGGTGTATGGCGAGGACAAAGCTACGGGATTTAAGTGGGGAATTGTCGATGAAGTCTCTGATCCGCTTAAGAACAATTCCGCATCATGCGGCGGTGTATTCACGGACAACACGTGGCCGTTTGAGAATAATACGGCCAATACGGATGCGGGTTCCAAAATATCAAGCAACAGATATACGAAGAATCAATTTGAGAATGGTATTGACGTAAGATATATGGACTATAAGTTCGAGGTTGCTGCCGGAACATATATTGTCGAGGTATATACCACGGACCCATGGAGCTGTTCCCAGTCTCCGACGCTTCTGATTAACTCGAAGGACGCGACGGCAGATTTTAATGCGGGCAAGGGAACGAAGCTTGCTTCCGGAACTGCTAAGAAAGAGACTGTCACAATGGAAGCCGACGGCGACATGACCGTGAGTTTCAGGGCGTCCGGTGATGCGAATAAGGCAATCAATGTATGCTATATAAAGATATCAGACAAATCAAAAATTAACGAAGAAGAAAAACCAGAGAAAGGAAATGCCAGAAAGGACGCGGCGGCAATATATTTTGCCTCGCCGTACGTATACGATAATATTAGTCTTCCGGTGACAGGGGAAAATGGAAGCAGCATAAGCTGGACGTCCTCAAACGAGAATGTGCTAGGCTCCGACGGGGTTGTCACAAGGCCGGAAGCCGGAAAGAGCGATGAAGTCGTAGTACTTACGGCAAGTGTTAACGACGGAAAGCAGACTATAACGAAGACGTATGAGTTCACGGTCCTTGCGCAGAATAGTATGAGTGATATTAATCAGTTTGACCTTGAAGACGTAATTATAACAGACAATTATTATCTTTCAGCACAGGAAGGGGACATTGAATTCCTGAAAAAGTTTGATAATGACAGGATATTGTATCGTTTCCGTGACACGGCGGGAGTTGATCCGAGAGGTGCGAAGACATACAATGGATGGGAAAACAGCCTGATTGCCGGACACAGCGTGGGCCATTACCTTACCGCCGTGGCACAGGCAATACGCGCTACGAATGACGAGGAACTCAAGGAGAAGCTTGCTGATATCATACACGGGCTTAAGGAGTGTCAGGACAAAGTAGGAACAGGCTTCATATTCGGCGCGCAGGTTAAAGACAGAGACAATATTGAAAAGCAGTTTGATATTGTCGAGGGTAAAGCGCAGGGAGACACATGGGTACCGTGGTATACGATGCACAAGATAATCGCGGGTCTTGTTGACACTTACAAGTTCACTGGAAATGAGGAGGCGCTTGAAGTTGCGTCATCGCTTGGCGAGTGGGTATATAACCGTACAAGCAAGTGGACAAAACAGGTTAACAGCAGGATTCTTGGAACAGAGTACGGCGGAATGAACGACTGCATGTATGAACTGTATTCCTATACAAAGAACGAGCACCACAAGCTTGCGGCTGAAAAGTTTGACGACCCTGAACTGTATAAGACGATTTGTCAGACTACAAAACTTTCGCCGCGCCATGCGAACACTACGATTCCAAAGTTTGTTGGTTCGATAAAGAGGTTTGAGGTTCTCTCAGAGATGGGCGAGGCAACGGATGATGATTACGCATACTTTGAGTATGCAAAGCAGTTTTTTGACATAGTAGTAAACGAGCACGCGTATATCACGGGCGGCGTCAGCGATATGGAGCATTTCCGCGACGGATGCAAGCAGGATGCTACGAGGACGCAGTGTAACAATGAGAGCTGCTGCGCATACAATCTTCTCAAGCTTTCTAAGGAGCTGTATAAGATTACGGGTGAGAGAAAGTATGCGGACTACTATGAGAATACGCTCCGGAATGCAATTATGGGTTCCGTGAATCCGGAGGATGGTTCAACAACTTACTTTACGCCGATGGCTACGGGATATTTTAAGACGTTCAGCGAGGGAGACCCTGACAAGAATATGTTCTGGTGCTGTACCGGAAGCGGAATGGAGAACTTTACAAAGCTTGGCGACAGCATCTACTTCAAGAAAGATAAAGACCTTTTCGTAAACCAGTATGTTGCTTCAACCGTTAACTGGAAGGAAGCAAACATGAAGATAACGCAGGAATCGGATGTTGTGACGTCGGATGTGGCTGCGTTTAAGATTGAGCTTACCGGTGTACAGTCTTCACAGGCGGCAATCAACTTAAGGGTTCCGGACTGGATTGCGGGAACTCCGGTCGTGAAAGTCAATAATACCCAGATTGCCAATGCGGCCATGTCTTCCGGATATATAAGGGTTGAGCGGAACTGGTCAAACGGAGACGTACTTTCGATTCAGTATCCTATGGAAGTTAAGGCGTTCGGTCTTCCTGACGACAGCACGGTATTCGGCTTCAAGTATGGACCGACCGTACTTGCGGCAAAGCTTGGCACAGATCTTATGGATAAGACCACGTGGGCAGGTGCAAACCTTACGGCGCCGCTTTATAAAGTTGTAGGAAATGAGAGCATTGATTTAACTATAGGATATAATTCGACTAACAGACAGATTTTTGGAACCGAGACGATTGGTATTACGGAAGATTTGTCAATCAGCGAGTTCATGGAATCGGCAAATGCATACCTTGTAAAGGATGAAGGCGGGGAGGTTCCAACTTTCAGGTTGAAAGGAACGGACGTTGATGATAATATCGACGGCGGACTTACATTTGTTCCGTTCAACACGCTGAATGATGAGAGATACGGAATCTACTGGTACTTTGAGAGTTCGGTGGAGGAGATGACGCCGGAAGAGATTCTTGCCAAAAAGGAAGAGGCAAGATTAAGCAACAGCATGATTGACTCGATACAGCCGGGATATGGCCAGTACGAGAATGACGCGATACATCAGCTCAAGGAAGAGAATTCGGTTGCGTCAACTTCCGATAAGGGCGGAAGCACGCGTCATGCGTCAAAAGGCGGATATTTCATGTATAACATGATTGTTAAAAAGGACAGGGTTAACAGGATTCTCTGCCAGTTTGAGAAAGAGGATAACGGAAAGACTATTAAAATCATGGTAGGAGATACGGTCATTGCCGATTATAAGCTTGATTACGACGGAAAGGACGATTTGTTCCAGCGCTACTTTGAAATTCCGTCTGATGTAGTTGCCGCCAATATGAAAGAAATCAATGCAACTGACAGCGCGGGCAATGCAAAGACCGAGACGGTTGTTCCCGTAAAATTCATGAGTTCCGACTCTGAAACAGACAGCGCAAGGCTAGTAGGCGGCCTCTATATGACGGTTAACTATAGCAACAATGCGTCGATAATCAGTGTGACGAGCAATGAGGGTACTGTAGTGGCAGACGGAGCAAACTATAAAATATACGTTCCTACGACGTCTATAAAGACCAAATATAAGGTTAACATTGCAGACAAATACGGACTCCTCTATATTAACGGCGTGCTTGTGAACGACGCCAAGCTGCAGACCGCAATACTTTCCGGCGATACTACCGTAATCAACGCAAAGGTATACGGTGAGGACCATGAGACGAATAAGGATTATAAGATAACGATAATTAAGGGCGAATACGTCGAACAGAAAGACAAAGATAAAGACAAAGGTGACAATGCCTCAGCCACGCCTGCGCCGCCTGTACAGCAGCAGCTTACACTGGCCCAGGCAGTAGAGGCGTTTAAGCAGACAAAGCTTCCGGCGTCTGTTACGGTGTACAAGGGAAGTACAAAGGCCCTTAAAATTAATTACACCGACACGTTTGACAAGGCTGTAAAGGCGGGACTCGTATCTGTTAAGTCGGTAACATACAAGTCCGCCAAGAAGAAGATTGCAACAGTAAGTAAGACAGGAAAGATAAAAGGCGTTAAGAAAGGCAAGTCGAAGATTACCGCTATAGTGACTTTGTCAACGGGCGATTCCATTACGCTCCAGACAAACGCCAAGGTAAAGAACCCTGAAGTCAAGATAACAGGAAAGAAAACTGTTAAAAAGGGCAAATCTGTAACGCTTAAGGCAAAGGGTTATGGAATCAAGGGTAAAGTAAAATGGTCGGTTAATAAGCCGAAAATTGCCAAGATAACTAAGAAAGGCAAGCTTACAGGCCTTAAAAAAGGAAAGGTAAAGGTTACCGCAAAGATTAAAAAGGTTAAGAAGACGGTTACTATTAAAGTAAAGTAAGCTGACATAATTACACAGCCAAACGGTATGATAATTATACTAAAACGAAACCGTTAACTAAGATATCATAAAACCCCCGATATACGCATATCATGACACAAGGGCCGTAGAACCCTGCAGCGTATATCGGGGGTGATTTTATGCTTAATTATATTTGGGCTTTCATGATTCTTTTAGGGATAACTGTTGGAGCATTTACCGGGAATATGGGTAATGTGAGTACAGAGACTCTCAACAGTGCAAAGGAGGCTGTATCGTTATGCATAACAATGCTCGGCGTAATGTCGCTGTGGACCGGGCTTATGGGAGTCGCAAGGGGATGCGGCCTTATGGAAAAGCTTACGAGGATTATGATGCCCGTAATCCGAATTTTATTCCCAACGCTTCCGAAAGACCATGTGGTAAATGAATATATTGCCTCTAACATGATTGCAAACATACTGGGGCTTGGGTGGGCGGCCACGCCCGTAGGTATTAAGGCAATGAAGGAATTAAAAGTAATAAACGGCGGCAAGACGGCGGCAAGCGTTGATATGTGTACGTTCCTTATAGTCAATATGTCGTCCCTGCAGCTGATACCGGTAAATATAATCGCATACAGAAGTCAGTACGGCTCAGTCACGCCGTCGTCAATACTTGCGCCGGCAATACTCGCCACGACATGCTCTACGCTTGCAGGAGTAGCATTTTCAATGATTATGAGAAAGAGGGGCGATAGAAAATGAATTTTCTTTTGTACTTATCGGACTACATTATACCGATTATATTTTTCTATGTGGTTGGTTACGCACTCCTTGCCGGCTCGGATATATTTTCGGACTTTATCGAAGGTGCGAAAGAGGGGTTTGAGGTTACGCTCGGTATAATGCCTACTTTGATAGGCCTTCTGGCGGCTGTAAGCATACTCAGGGCGTCAGGCGCGTTTGGACTTCTTGAGGACGCCGCCCGTATACTGCGGCTGCCCGCGCAGCTTGTGCCGGTTGTCATTGTCAAGATGTTCTCGTCGTCCGCCGCTACGGGGCTGCTGCTTGATTTGTATAAGAATGTCGGGCCTGATTCGTATATAGGAGTTCTGGCGTCGGTAATAATGAGCAGCAGTGAAACTATATTTTATACTGTGAGCGTATACTTTGGAAGTGTGGGAATAAAAAAGACCAGGTATGTAATACCCGGTGCAATTATAGCAACTGTTGCCGGAATAATCGGCAGTGTGCTTGTTCTTAAATTATAATATGTGGCCAGATAATAATGTTCTGCTGCTTCACCTGATATTGTATGGCAATAATACTTAATCAGTGTGGAAGTTCGGGTGAATAACATGTTGTCACTGCGCAGAATAGGCCGGCAATTTTTTCTTTGCATATATCGGCGGCGTTACGCGCGGTATTCTTATCCAAGTATATACCGAATACGGTCGGACCGCTGCCGCTCATGAGTGAACCGATGGCGCCGTGCGCTGTCATAAGGCGTTTCAAATCGTCAATAACCGGGTAAGCCGGTATAGTTACAGTCTCCAGGACATTGCCCAGAAGACGGCCTGTCTCGCGCGCATTGTTATCGTCCATCGCACGGATAATGGCGTCTATATCCGGATGGATTGTGGAATCGTCAATCTTGAGGCTGCCGTATACGAATCCGGTGGACACGTTAATGCCGGGGGTCGCAATAAGTATATATATGTCTCTCAATGTGGCAATGGGCGTCAGGATATCGCCTATGCCCTCAGAAAGGGCGGTTCCCTGCATTATGCAGTATGGAATATCTGCCCCGAGATTCACGGCGCGTTTCATAAGGTCCTGTCTGGATAATCCGAGACCGAATATATTGTTCACTGCCATAAAGGCGGCGGCGGCGTCGGAACTTCCACCAGCCATCCCGGCGGCAACCGGTATTCGTTTTTCAAGATGTACCTTTATGTCCGCCGTTATGCCGAATTCTTCTCTCAGCATATTGACGGCCTTGATAACGAGGTTGCCTGAATCAATGGGAAGCGAGCTGTCGGTGCATGTCATGCTGACATTATTCCCGGCTTTAATATCAAATGTAAGTGTGTCAAACAAAGTAACGGTCTGCATAATCATCCTGAGGTCGTGATAACCGTCCTCACGTTTTCTGATTACGTCCAGTCCTATATTAATTTTGGCAGGTGCATTATAAGTGTATGTCATGTCGTCTGTCTCCCAAGTAATGAATACAGCCGGCGGCGTATCTGTACACTGTCCGGCTGTATCATATTTATAATTCACATTACCGTTATATTCATGGTTATGCCCTATAGTCCGAACCGTGTGCATCCGGCGGAGTCTGCCATGTCGTCCGGACATGGTATATTCTCCGAAACTGAATAGGGTTCTTGTTTGCTACGAAAGGTTTCCGTTGCGGTCGCATGTCAGTGTAACAAATCCATCCATGCTTGCGATAAGTAAGTTAGCCATATACTGTTTGGCCTTGCATGATGCGAGAGCCGTGGCGCCGCTCCTTGCGGCTGAAAGTTGGGATACTTTCCAGGTGCTGTTATAGGATTCGGCAGTTACACTTGATTTGAGGCATTTGGAAGTGGTGCCGTTGTATGTGAATGTGCCGGTTACCTTGATATACCACATAACTTTGTTATCACCGTTATAGTATCTCGATATCTTAGACCTTGTCATTTCGACGGTAGTTGTGTACGGCTGTATTCCCGGACGTTTGGTGGATGGCTCTTCGATTATCGTTGTCTCAATGCGGTCTCCGTCGTCAAGATATGTTACCGTCGTTTCACCGACGGCAGCGTCAGCGCAGTTTGGCGTTGCAAGAAATGTAAACAGCATGAGCATGGAAAGCAGTATCGATTTAATTTTTTTCATAATAATATCTCCTCTTTTAGTTGTTATTCGTTAGTTATTCATTAATTATTTCCTGTTTGCTAAGTTGTATTATTGCATTGTTAGCTGTGATATATGCCTGGTGGTAATATGCGGCTACGGTAAAGAAGCACGCAATAACGGTTACAAGCGCGAGGTAAGAACATATTCGCACCCTTTTTGAAAAGCGAAGTTTTTTGACGAGATAATCAACGTCAACAATACTGTAGTAATCACTGATAACAGTCTTTGGTTCGCCTAACGTATCGCAGAGTTCATCATATGTCACTTTTGGAGTTGCACATTCAATCTCCATAATCCGCATTTTAATGCTTTCAAGTACGGACTTTCCACAGTCGCATTTTGACGGAAGAAGTGTTTTGATTTCTCTGTAGTACCTTTTTGCATCTTTTGTCATAGATATTCACCTCCTTTTAATTAAATTTGTGTGCGAGAATACGGTTAATATTCTCTGTTGTTTGACGGTATTCTTTTAGCAGATATTCCAACCGTTCCGCACCGGCAGGTTCTATATGGTAGTATACTCTTACCATCTTTGAGTTGCCCTGTTTGTTATAGTCGGATATCAAGCCGTGTTCTATCATCCTGTAAAATGCCGGGTATAACGAACCTTCGGGAAACGATAACTCATTGTCAGACAGTTCTCTAATCAATTGAGATATTTGGTAAGCGTAACTGTCGCCATAATTCTTCAGTATGTGGAGTATCAGCATTTCGCATGAACCACTCTTGAAGTTGTTTCTTACCTGCATATATATTTACCTCCGAAATACATTATAATTAATCTATCTAAAAAAGTAAATGCATAGATTATATAATTATTATAAAATTTTTCCATCATATACTAATAATGTATATCATACCATTTTTATTATTGCAATGTATGTTTCGCTCGTATATTTTGAAATAACAGTACAACTTTTTTCATCATTATAATATTTTTTTTACGTCTTTTTTACATATTTCCATTCAATATATGGTATAATCGACAG
>JAAVXK010000062.1 GCA_022790615.1 Lachnospiraceae bacterium | reverse complement strand
TTGTTCCCGCGCCGTAAGCGGTCGTTTTATTTTTCTGGTATTCCGTATAACTGAAGTTGCCGCATCCCTCGCTGTACCACACTTCCTTGTCGTCAATATCCGCCATATTAATATAATCAGGCGTCGACTGTGCCGTTCCCGTAGTATAATGCAGTCCGATGGCGTCGACCGCATTGTAAAGCTCCTCGTCCTTTCTCATATCGGGAACTATATTAAGGGAAATATACTCGTCCGACGCAACAATCTTCATCTCATGGTAAGCTTTGATTGCTTGCGCATCCATATAAGCCGGAAACTCGTCTTCCGTTTCGACCCTGTATGCAAACCATTTTATAAAGTCCACGTCAGGGTCTCCGGTCTCGTTTTTGTCCGGGTTTACATAGTCGAGTATATATCCGTATTTCTCATAAGCGTCAAATATTGTCTCTTTGTACCACTTGTACATTGCCTCATAGCCTTTGCCGGTACGATCAGTGTTCCAATACTGCTGCACCCATGACGGCATCTCCCATCTGAGGATACTGACCTTGACATTGCCGTTCACTTTTTTTGCGTCTGCCGCGAGAATAAAGCCCGGGCTTCTCGATGCGTCGGCCTCCTCGTCTTCATACCGCATCGTACATGAGTCGGCGCCGGTAGAGTTATTGCCGTCGTTTCCCATCTCAATCTTGACATGGTTCATGAGCGGATGCGAACCTCCGAACAATACATGTAACATCTCATTATATTTGTACGGGCTCTCATATTTGTAATCAATAAGCAGATTACTCGTACTGTTTGCGCTCAGAACACCGAATCCCTTGTATGTAAGCCCGTTAACGTTTTCTGCCGCGCGCTCCACATCCTGACCGTCTATAGTCACTTCGACCACTTCATTACCTCCCGCCGCCTTAACGCGTCCGCGAATCATTGTCTGCGGTAAAAGCATCGAAAAAATCAATGTTCCGCATATTAATTTTGATAATTTCCTCATAAAATATGCCTCCATATTTATTATCTGGGTTTATTAATCAAAAGTATACCATATACGTCATTTCAGCTCTATGATTATTCGTTACCATTGACGGTCAATTTAGGAAAATCTTTAACGGCTATTTTCTCAGTTCTTCCTTAAATATAGTTCCTGCTCCCGCCGCTATCAAAAGCGACACAACGCCTGAAAACAGGACAACCGCATATTCAAATCCGGCGCATATTTCAAACAGGACGCCGTATATTGCATTTCCTAACGGCTGCGCGCACATGGAAACGGTAAGGATGACCGCAATAACCTTTCCAATCAGATTTTGCGGTGTTTCCGTCTGTACAAAAGAAAGCATCTGCACGGTAAATATTGTTGAAAAAACCATTATTATGAAACAGCATATTGTTATGACAATGTAATTGATTATTCCGGAAGAACACAAAATTAACGCGATTCCGATAGGAAATACGCATACCGCGCAAGCTATTATAAGATTACCTGATTTCTGTATAGATAATTTTTTTGCAAAAACTCCGGCACAAATGCCTCCGGTGAGCCCTCCGGCCGCCAGGGCTCCCTGTGCGAAACCGTAAAGTCTGTTTGCCCAACCCGCGTCCAGATTCAATACCTCAGTTATCAGATACGGCATTGCAACAATTATCATTGCAGACAAGAACAGGTTAATTCCACATACTACAAGAAGGGTCTTTCCTATGACGGGTTTACTTATTCGTATAAACCTGACGCTTTCCGCAAAATCAGCTTTGGCTGTTTTTAAAACGCCGCCGGCAGAAACTTGCTTATTAAACGGAATTTTAATGAACAGTTCCATGACCGCCGACATAATAAAGCATACTATACAGACTAACAGTACCGGTTCAAGTCCGTATAAGCTATACATTATGCCTCCAAGCACCGGACCCATAAGGGCGGCAAAAGAACTTATCGTATTTATAATAGAATTCGCCGCCATAAAGTTGTCCGCATCAACCAACGCCGGTATGCTCGCCTGCACAGACGGCTGATACGCGCCTGCAATGCCGTACAAAATCATCAGTGTCACAGCAAGCAGGGCAATAAGATTAAACGCATTCATTAAAAGAAAAAACGCCAGAATAACCGCCGCCGTAAAAAAGTCCAGTATTACCATGACATTTCTTTTATTCACTCTGTCTGCGGCAATTCCTCCCACAGGTGAAAGCAATATTGCCGGTATAAATGCGCAGGCCGTAACTGTTCCGTATAGCGCCGACGATCCGGTCAGATTTAACAGATACAACGGCAGTGCAAACCTAAGCGTTGCATTGCCAAACAGCGATATAATCTGTCCGATGATAACCAGCGTAAAATCCTTTGTAAATAGCTTTTGATTTTCAATATCCATTCTTTTCCTCCATTTTGACCTTATATTTAAACAACACGTCAGACAACTCCTTTTACGCTGCTTCCCAATACCGAACGATGGTACGTAAACAGGCTAAGTTTTCTGTCCATTCTTTAGGACAGTGCCGTAACGAATCTTACTTCTTCTTACGATAAATGGACGCAAGCTCCCGAAGCCTGTCCTGCATCCGGCCATCAATAATATCCAGTCCAAAGCCCTGCAGCATTTGGCAAAACACCATAATTTTCCGGAAGGACTCCTCCTCCGAATCATCAAATATCATCGGATTGAGCCACATATTGGCGGCAAACAAAATCAATTCGGCCAACTGTTCGGGATAATCTGTTTTGATTGTACCATCCGAAATACCCTGTTTTATTATAGGCGTAATAAAACAGGGCGCAGCATTTTTAACTGTGTCATGCATGAGACTAAAAAGAAGCTTAGGGTTACTGTGAAAATTCGGAGCCATCGTAAAGATATCATTCTGTACAGGCCGGCTGACAGATTCCTTAAAAATTGCCTTCAGTTTTTCTATGCCGTTTAGGTCTGTCCGGTCACGGATAGCAGCAAGCATTTTATTTGATTCTGCCGTCATCCTTTCCGTAACGGCCTCCAAAATATCTTCCTTTGACTTAAAATGATGATAAATAGCCCCTTTGCTCAGACCTCCAAGATTATCAATAATATCCTGAATGGACGTATACTCATATCCTTTTTCCATAAACAGCCTGAAAGCAACGTCCAATATTAAATTCACGGTTTCTTCCGGATGTTTGTTTCTAGCCACCTATAATCCCCCCTATAGCAATAACATACTAATGGTATGTATTATATATTAACATACCGACGGTATGTCTGTCAAGCAGCAGAGAACATAGAATATCGCATAGAATATCGCTTGCGACATTCTCCGCGCCGAGCGCGTGTTGCGAATGCAACTAACTACATATCGCGCGAGTGCGCATCTATTATATAAAAAGCTTTCCTATATGTACAACGAATATATTACATATAGGAAAGCTAAAATTCAATTATTTTACAACATTAAAATATACTTAAAGACGACTCTATTCTACTCCACTTTTGGAAGAGTACTTAGGCTTCTCTCGAGTTCCTCGTCGGTCGGTATATAGTCTGACATATCGCCGTCGTTGAATTTCTGGTATGCCACCATGTCAAAGTAACCCGTTCCGGTAAGGCCGAATACAATGTTTTTAGCCTCGCCCGTCTCTTTGCACTTTAACGCCTCGTCTATGGCAACCCTTATAGCATGGCTGCTCTCCGGCGCTGGAAGTATTCCCTCAACCTTTGCAAACTGCTGCGCCGCTTCAAATACTTCCGTCTGACCCACGCTTCTGGCCGAGATGATTCCATCGTCATAAAGCTGTGAAACTACGGAGCTCATACCATGATACCTAAGTCCTCCGGCATGATTTGCAGAAGGCATGAAACCGCTGCCGAGCGTGTACATCTTTGCAAGAGGACATACCTTTCCGGTATCGCAGAAGTCATACGCATACCTTCCTCTTGTCAGACTTGGGCACGAGGCAGGCTCGACTGCAACAATTTCATAGTCGGCCTCTCCCCGAAGCATCTCTCCCGCAAACGGAGATATTAGACCGCCGAGGTTTGAGCCTCCTCCTGCACAACCTATAATCATATCCGCCTTAATATCATATTTGTCAAGCGCCGCCTTAGTCTCAAGTCCTATAATGGACTGGTGCAGAAGCACCTGCGACAAAACGGAGCCGAGGACATACCTGTAACCCTCGCGCGAGGTAGCCGCCTCGACGGCCTCCGATATAGCGCATCCGAGGCTTCCCGTTGTTCCCGGAAACTCCTCGTTAATCTTTTTACCAATCTCCGTAGTCATGGACGGCGACGGCGTAACGTTGGCGCCGTACGTCCGCATAACCTCCCTGCGGAACGGTTTCTGCTCATAAGAAACCTTTACCATATAAACCAGACAGTCAAGGTCAAAATAAGAGCAAGCCATCGAAAGGGCCGTTCCCCACTGACCCGCGCCAGTTTCCGTTGTAACGCCCTTAAGTCCCTGCTGCTTCGCATAGTAAGCCTGCGCGATTGCCGAGTTGAGCTTATGGCTTCCCGACGTATTGTTACCCTCAAACTTATAATAAATGTGCGCCGGAGTGTCAAGCTTTTTCTCAAGGCAGTACGCACGCACAAGCGGAGACGGCCTGTACATTTTATAAAAGTCCCTTATATCCTTTGGAATCTCAAACAGCGCCGTGGTATCGTCAAGCTCCTGCCTGGCCAGTTCCTCACAAAATACCGGCGACAATTCTTCAACCGTAACAGGTTTCAATGTAGCCGGATTAAGAATAGGCGCAGGCTTATTTTTCATGTCAGCCCTAACGTTGTACCACTCTTTCGGCATCTCATGCTCCTCAAGATATATTTTATAAGGTATTTCTTTATTCATACTCAGTCCTCCCTGAAAATAAAACTAATTTCAATATACTATACATTAGAACATTATACATAATAACACAACTAATTATATATGTATACTTAAATATGCCACAAAAAATGATTTGGACAAAATAAGCAGGCATCCTTTTAAAGACGCCCGCCCCTAATTCATATTTGTACCCGCTACATACTAACCATATCTAACAGGTTATCGGTAATAGCCGCCATATCGGAAGATACCTCCTTTGTGTCGTGGGATATCTTCACATTCTCCTCAACAACGGCTGATATCTGGCTAAGCTGACTTACTGCAAGCTCCACAATCTCCACATTTTTCTGCACCATTCCGGATATTTCCTCAACATCGCGCCTTGACTTTTCGATATTTTCTACTACCACTCCGAACGTATCCGCGGTCTGTTCCGTAATCTTTTGTCCTTCCCTGACCGCAAGCATGGAATTAGTAATAAGCTCGTTCGTTTCATTTGCAGCCTGCGAACTTCTCGCCGCAAGTTCGCCAACCTGAGCGGCAACCACGGCAAATCCCTTGCCCGTGTCGCCTGCCCTTGCAGCCTCAATAGACGCATTTAACGAAAGCAGGTTCGTCTGCGCGGCAATGGAATTAATTTCATCAATTATTTTTTCTATCTCCATGGACATGTCGCTGATTTTCTGCATGGAATCTTTTAGGAGCGACATCTGCGACTGGGTCTCCACTATCTTCTCAGTTGTTTCACCCGTAGCGGCATTAATATCTGTTGAAGCGCTCACGCTATTGTTAAGCTCATGCGTAAGCTGTTCCATAATATGCTTCAAATCCTTTACCGCCTGCTCCTGCTTTTCAGTACCATGGTATATATTGTCGGCATTTTCAAGCGTCTTGCCGGACACGTCGCCAAGCTCTCCGCATGCGCTCTTGACATTTTGAATTAACTTTCTGTTGTTCTCCACATCATCCTTCTGCTGCTTCAGCAGGTTTTCATTCTCACTGATACTCTGGCATATGCTTTCTACCATTTTATTAATACTCTCGGAAAGCTGTTCAAATTCAACATTACCTTTCTCATTTATCGTAATGCTGAAGTCACCTCCCGCAATCTTCTTCGTCGAATCAGTGATATTGTTAATTCCCTTAACTATCTTGTTGTCAACCATGCGGTTAATCATCACAAGCAATACGCCGAAAATCAGGAGCATGCTTAGCGAAACCATCAAAGTCTGATTGCGTCGCGCTGCATAATACTCAGAAGCCGGAAGAAATGTCCCAATAACCGTATCCCCATTCTCCTCGGCATAATAATATCCGGTCTTTCCGTCTATTTTAGCCCTTCCGCCGCCCTCATAGCTGTCCGGGAAACCGGCGTCAGAAGCCGGCTTACCGATAAGTTCCCCGTTCGGGTGGGCAAGCAGTATACCGCTGTTTTTATCAATCGCATATATGTATCCGTTCTTACCAAAATCAATATTATTAAGAACCACGGATATATCGGTGCCCGCAAGCACCTCCTCTAATACCTCGGGACGGACTCCCACCTGCACAAGACCCTTTGCATCCGACCGTGCAACGCCTATATACTGCATAATAATTCCCTCTGCGACATTTACCTGCGGCTCCTGCACAATTTCTATTGAGGGATCGTCGACAATTACCATAAAAGCGTTTGACTGCTCTCCGCTCTTCATATCAAAGCCGATGTATGACTCAATGGAACTGCTCGTAATAATACCATTCTCGTCAATAATATGTACCTCATTTACCATTAACTTTTCTTTGATTTCCTCAAGTCTCTGCTGATTACCCGCAATGGCCGGTTCCATGGCAAGCATATCTGCAAACGCCCGCACCTTGGCAAGATTGTTCTGTCCAAGATTCTCCGTCAACTGCGCTATCGTCTTTTCATTGTCCGCAAGCTTCTCCCTCACATCCGCAAGCTTGCTGCGGCTCGAAGACATGTTACTGTACTTGTTTGTAAACGTCTGCAATACGAAAACAGCGGCAATCGTAACCGTAAGCGCTGCAATCATATATACAAAAAGTCTCTGTGTAAATATTTTTTTCATAAACCCCATACCCTTTCTTTTTATTCTTGCGGCCAAAGCGCAGACAACCGTCCGCAGCCCAAAAGCAGGCCCATCCTTTTAATATATGCCCGTCAGCCCTCATTTTACACTTAAAAATGTTCTTAGGGTATGAACACGGCAACTATATTTTTGAAATTCTCAATACACTGTATATTATAACAGAAAAAAAATATTTTTAAAGATTATTTAATAATTTTCTTTATCCTGAATTATTCATGACGCTCTAATTCCTTCATGATAGTCCGATATCTTGTTTGTGAACCGGAAAGCAAAATTGGCAAGCTGGAAATTTACTTAAAAATGAGCATAGTATCCCTATAGTTCTAAATATACTGCATCTTTTGCCGTCAAGGTTCCCTGTTGCTTGTCATTCCAGCTGCAGCTGTAACCTGCGGATGTTTTTCCAGCGTTTCGTAGAATTCATTCTTATAAGGACAGCTGCTGCAAAGCTTGAATGTTATATATCTTGCTGAATGCAATGCCTTCGCGGCAATTTTCAGAAGTTTCAGACGGATGGTATCGATCTGCTGCTTACGCATTTTTACAGGCAATGCCATTCGTTTAAACCAATTAAATATGTTGTATGCCAGGGCATGCACAATTATACGAAACCTGCGCATCAGAACATAAAACTGATCCAAAAAAAGCTTCATCCATCCGATTGAAAAATCTCTTTAACCGGCACATATAAAAGCTGCCGCAAACATAATACGGCAGCTTTACCCGAAAGTAATTGTTATTCGGCATATTATATAATCACGCCGGCTCCTCAGTATACTTTTTTGAAAATTCCTCATAAAAGTTTGAAATATCATTGCAATAATCGCGGTCAGGTCTGTAACATACTCCATCCGCAGTTATCTCTTCCGACAAAAATCCAAATCCCAGTTCTTCTCCATTTTGAAAATGTATTTCCAACGGCATTCCCCCGTCCTTCCCGGATGGACGGCTTTCCTCTGCCTTAATTGACTGTAGCAAATCAACGATTCTCTTGATGTCTTCCTGTTCCGTAACCGTTATATATGCATAAGAACAGTGTAAAACCACATTGCTTATTGAAGCAGTATCATTGTCAGCTAATAATCCTTTCGGCTTTCGCATGTTTCGTGCAATGATTACGCAAGAGACAAGAATTATACAAAGTATAACGCTTCCGATAATCTTTTTATTCATGACAACGCCCCCTTTTAAAACTTAATAGTATTTACAAACTGAATACATCCATGTATATGTTTTACCGGCATATGAGAACGATGTTCCATTTTCTTTAAACTCTACCGCCATCGAACTTTCATTTCCCGAATTCCAAAAAATCACATATTTCACACCAGCCGCAACTGTATACCCATAAGCAGTAACGGCATGGCCGCTATTATGTGATTTTGCCGATGCGTAAACAGGATATTTATCTCGTATATTTGATTTTAAGCTAGACCACGACATACGTATATCCTTATTAGCATGCATGTTATAATAATTAACTCCATAAGACTTTAATGCATCTTGTGCAACAGTAATATTAGCACCGGCATTATAATCAATCCCCACTCTGTTAGCTACATTTTTCGCTGAAATATTAGTCCCATCTCTGTAATTACAAATTGTTGCAACCGAAGCTGCCCAACATAAATTATAAGAACCCTGACCCTTTTTATTGTACAACGCACATACTGTTGAATCACTTAATGAACTGCTGAAAGACGGCGTATACCCATCTTTAGTTTTTACATCTATATTATTTTCACTACTTACGTCTGTCTTGACAAAACGATTTACAAAATCAGATATTTCCTGTCTTTTTATCTCATAGGGTTTAATACTAAAAGAACACAATTGTAAGTCTGTTTCACCCTCTACACAAAACTTTTCCTGTTTATTTTCAGCATAAATATTATCCTCTGATTTATAAAAAATATATTCTGGTGTAATTGTCCCAATTTTATTTAGTCCGTCTACCCATTCTTCTGAAACGGAAATTTTCCATCCATCAGTTGTCCCCATAACGCTCAAAAGCAACACTATGTTATCAGTTGAATCTAATATAGGATAATAATATATCTCATCTTGGGTCGTCTCACCAATTTCGTATACAACAAATGGTCTTGCAAGCTTAACTGCATCTAATTGTCCTTCTTTCACATTATAGTTTTCGCTATATTCTCTTACTGCACTGACAGCAGATTCATAATAACTTTCAGCATATTTTTGTGCAGAATCAGGAATATCTATATCTGATGACGACGCAGAAACTTTAAGACCAAATACTTGAAACACTGTTAAATAAACCAATAACATTGCAAAAAAAAATTTTTTAATCTTTTTCATAAAATTTCCTCCCATAATTTTAATTTTATGGTTTATATTGTAACATTTTTATTGTTTACAGTCAATCAGTTGCACCAAAATATTGTTATTTATTCCAGATTATTACCACATCAATCCGGTACTACACACTTTACCCTGACTTTTACTTTTTTCGATGTTATCCACGCGGTCTTCTTTGTCTGCTTTATTTTGACATACTTCTTATCTTTTCCGGATTTTGCACTTATCTCATATTTGCAATTAAACAGTATTTCTGTCCGGCTCCACTCCCGGTTTTCTTTATCGTACCTGCATATCCGCTTTTGAAGTTTGATTTTCTTCCAACTGTACAGGTATTTTCCACCTTTCTTCTTAACATTTATTTTGTTAATAGAGGGAAAGTGTCATACGTATAATTGATTTTTTGCGCTTTATGATATGATAATCTTTTTGATTGCTTCCACATAACTGTTTGAGCGACATTGTGATAATTTTTGATACCCTGACCTAATATTCAGATAATATAGAAAATCAGAATTCCGCCATATACTTCATCGACTTCATTTTGTAGCTTCCGTCAAGCTTTTGAAACTCTCCGTAACCGACAAAATGCAGCCCGCATTTTTCCATAACATGACCCGAAGCAGAATTAGGCTCTGCATGGCTTGAAGCAAAACGCGTCGCCCCAAAATGATTCCGCACGTACCCCATCATCGCCTTAACGGCTTCCGTTGCATATCCGACTACCCAACAGTCATAGCGCAGATTATAAGCGAATCCCCACCGGTCATCCCTGCCGGTTCCGCCTATATCCCCGCTTCCTATAAGCTTTCCATCCGACAGTCGCTCAAAGCCAAAATTATACGTTCCTGTATCCTTTTCGACAAATGCAAGCCACTCCCGAACCTGTCCAATGTCCGTATATGTCGTATAAACCATGTAACGCGAAACCCTTTCATCGCCGACCCATTCAAAAACCTCCCCGGCATCGGTAACAGTCAGGGGGCGAAGCAGAAGACGCTCCGTTTTTATGGTAATATTATGCATACTCCCCTCCGTATCAATACCTGCAATACCGGTTTGTTCCGCTCGTTATATATCTCAACCCGGGGCAATCGCCTGAAACTATATTACCGACTTCGGACAACTGTCTACACTATACCGACTGCAGATACTCCTGTGTCATCATTTTTTTGATATTCAGCGCAAACAGCGCCGCCGCCGTTGAAGCCGAAAGCACGTCGGATATCGGCTCCGCATAATAGATTCCCATAACGCCGAAAAAGTGCGGAAGTATAATTGCCAGCGGAATCAGAAGAATCAGTTTTCTAAGCACCGCTATGAATATTGACAGCTTCGCCTGCCCCATGCTGATAAACGTCGGCTGTATGCCGCTCTGTATTCCGAACACGAGCATGCCCGCCATAAACACGGGCATACACTCGCCGACAAGGCGGATGACCTTGTCGTCCTCCGTAAACATGGAGGCATAAAAGGTCGGAAACAACATCGTCGTCAATGTCAGTACCGAGGTAAATGAGAAACTGAGGCCTATAAGCCTCTTGTACGTCTTTTTCACACGCGCAAAAAGACCCGCCCCGAAGTTATAGCTGAGTATCGGCTGCACGCCCTGTGTAAATCCCTGTACCGGGGCGAATATCAGCATCATAACGGACTGCATGATGGTAAGCGTTCCAACATAGATGTCGCCGCCGTACTTCTGAAGCCCCCTGTTTAACACAAGCGATATAAGGCACTCGGTAGCGCTCATGATAAACGGCGATAATCCGAGCGCAAATATCTGTTTTGTCACGTCAAGCCTAAGCCTTATATGATTCGGCCTGATACGAAGCGATGATTTTCTGCCCGCCAGAAATGCGACAACCCATACCGCGCTGAAAAACTGCGATATTACCGTTGCAAGCGCAGCGCCCTTTACGCCCATGTCAAACACGAAAATAAATAACGGGTCAAGCGCTATATTTATAATTGCGCCGATAAGCACCGAAAGCATAGCCGTCTTCGATTTTCCCTGACAGATTATATACGGATTAAGCCCCAGGGCGAATTCAACAAATATGGTTCCGGCAAGATATATTTTAATATATTCCGACGCATACGGATAGGTGGCGTCGCTTGCACCGAACATGTACAGGAACGGCTTCTCAAATGAATAGAAAAACGCCATTATAATACATGTAAATATAATAAGAAGGCATACGCCGTTTCCGAGAATCCTTTCCGCATTCTTCTTATCGCCCTTACCCATTGATATTGCAGCAAGCGGAGCGCCGCCGCTGCCGACAAATGCCGAAAAAGCCGACACGAACGTCACAATCGCAAATGTCACCCCCACGCCCGTAAGGGCCGTTGAGCCCGCTCCCGGAATGTGTCCGATATACATTCTGTCAACTATGTTATACAATATGTTAATTACCTGCGCAATAATCGCAGGAAGCGCCATCCTGAACATAAGGCCCCATATGCCGTCCGTTGCCATGCGCTCCTCAGAACCCGCCGCTCCATTCGCCATAGTAATAAACATCCCTTTCTTAATTTTAAATTTTATAAAATTCTCTATTTTACTAAATCTTGATATAACTTTGTACATATAATTATACTGCACGGCAAAAAGATTTTCCGTGCAGCTGCCTAGAGCGTGTCTGAAAATTGCTTTCCGACAGATGTGCGTCCCACTTTGTGGGAGATTTGTGCCAAATGAAAGCGGCGTAGCGGGGGCTACGTCAACTGAATTTGGTGAAAATATCACGCAAAGTGGGGCGTGCAGATGGTGGAAATGAATTGTCAGACACGCTCTAAACAAAATATTACATATTTCATTATCTGCTTTTGTTAAGCGGGCAAACGATTGCACAATCCAATACTTTTCATTATAGTCATAATAATAGTCATAAAAACTTCAAGATATCCGAAACCTCTTTCCTAGACGGCATCGCAGCCTCCTTTGCGCCATATCCGAGCGCAATCACCGATACAATTGTCTCATCATCCGGTATTTGAAGCTTCTCCCTTATCTTGTCGGCGTTTCGTATTCCCATTACGAGCGTGTCAAGTCCCATCTCCTTCGCCTTGAGAAGAAATATTTCATTGTGCAGTCCGAGGTCATAGTATCCCCAGCCGTCTCCGCACTCATTCACCGGCGTGCCCGAGGATACGTCAAAACCCGCGTTCCCCGCCACAAACGTCGACACGATAAGCGCCGCGCCCGCCGAATTATTCATGTTAAACTGCGGCAGACATTCCTCTGCGAATTCCTTACATTTTTCCGGGCAGAGAATACAGTAATATCTGGCGGTCTCCGAGTTCTTCCACGAAGGCGCCAGCGTCGCCGCCTTCACAATCTCCCTTACCTGTTCTTCCGTCACCGTCCTCGATGCGTCGTAGGCGCGCATACTCCTTCTTGCTTCTATGACTTTTTGAAATTCCATAATATAATTACCTCCGTTTTCATATTTGTTTTCCCGCATACCATATTTGACATTCCATATTTGAAAATGTTTCATTTTTACTCTGCTATTATCATATATTTTTATTGTAATTCAGTCAACCCAAAAGATAGCAAAAGATTTCATCTGGCAGAAAGCAATTTTCAAACACGCTCTAATCCGCATACATCCGCAGTCGATTCGATATACTCTCCTTCTCATATTTGCGGTACAGGCCAAGCACAATCAAAATACACAACACAAACAGCACGGCAATACAGGCCGCAAACTCCACAAACGGAAATTTGACAACAAAATAATCCATCCTGCTTCGCATAACCTTGCGAATAATGAGGCCCACAACGCCTCCCATGCATCCGGTCAGCACGGTGATAATCAGGCTGTAAAAAATACCTTCCAGAATCAGCAGCTTCCTGAGCTGTTTCCTTGTAAGACCAATACTCTCCATCACCGCAAACTCATGCCTCCTTACCGTCAGGCCCGTTATCGTGACATCCATATAATTGACAATACCCATAAGCAGCAGAACCGCGCATAACGCGCCAAGTACCATCCGGTTAGACATGATATAATCGCTCATTTCCCGCAGAATGTCAATCTTAAGCATTACATAAAGCCGCATATCGTTTGGATTCCCATATTCGTCCGGTTCAAGCTGCTCATTATACTCTGCAACAATCCTCTCCACCTCGCGGCTCAATGAAAGCCTGCTTCCCTGCTTTGCCGTAATATTAATATGAAAATTCTGCTCTACCGCCTGTATATTTTTAAAACCCTCTTCACTAATCAGGAAATAACTTCCGCCAACCCATGAATAATTAATTTCCGGCAATTCTTCCTGCTCTATATCCAGATATCCGCAAAAACGTATATCTCTTACTTTTTTCTTGTTCACAATATCATAAACGCCTAACGGTAAACCCAGCGTATCCTTACTCATCTCTATCTCTGCCGGCGAAAGCGCATGGTCATGCAGAAAAATAACGCCCTCACCTTCCATCACCGCATCTACATCCAGATACAGCCCTTCTTTCTCCACAAAGTCCTTTAACTCTGCCAGATATTCATCACTCATAATCTGAAATGTACAGGGAACGCGGTAAATATGTGTCCCGATTATCTTCTCCCGAATTAAATCAAGCGCTTGTTCCTCTAACAGTAATTCCCCGAATCCGCCTCTCGTAACATGACTGTTCTCAACCCCGGAAAGATTTTGAATCTGATTCAGCAGCGTGTCCGGAAATATAATGGGCTGTTCGTCCGGAGGAATTATATCTTCACACAAATTTCCAAAATATTCTCCATCTATCAACGAAGTTACAAAAATATCCGAGTAGTCATATTCAATCTCATTCCTCGTGTCCGTGCCGGCTGATATCATGATTACGCCAAGTGATACCGACAGTCCAAGGCTTAGACACGCTGCACTGACAAAAAACCGCCTTTTAAAGCGCATGATATTCCGCCACGCCATCCGTGGGAGATTGTGCTTTTGTTTACGCCTCCTCACCGCTATTCTTTCCCTGTTGCTTATGCTGCAGTCCGTCTTTTCCATATAGCTGACCGCCTCTACAGGGGTAAGCTTTACAGTACGCCGTATGGCGAGAGCCGAGCCAAAAAATGAAACCGCGCCGCTAAAAAAAACGGCCCCCGCCAAAAAAAACGGACGAAATGTTATCATCCCCGCCGCGCTGCCAAATCTATAGAGATACATTTTGGCCAATAATTCCGGTATCACGACGAGCGCAATCAAGACTCCCGCGAGCGCGCCGATTATACTGCCGCGCAAAACCGCCCTTCCCGTCTGTCTAAAAACAATGGCCCGCAGCTGTCTTCCTGTAGTGCCAAGCGTCTTTAAAAGCCCATATTCCCTAACATTGCCTTCAAAAGAAATATGGAGCACATTATAGATAAGAAGCCCGACGCTGACTAAGATAACAACTGCCAGTACCAGTGCGACGTCATAACCTCCGGTCAGCGAATACATCCCCTGCCAGCCCGCCGTGGAATCTCCACGAAACTGCTGCCCCGTGTCCCGCATCTCAATATCCCTGTACAGATTACGCTCGACCGCTGTTCCCTTTATACTGTCATTCTGCCTTAAATACAAGGTCGTATCCATCTGTTTCCCACCAAAAACGGAATCCATAAACGCCTTGGAAAAATACGCATCCGGCGGCCCATACTCTAGCGTAGCAATATATTCCGTATAATATCCGGACAAAATGAAATCATATCTTTCCTCCCTATTCTCCCCGTCCAAAAAAACGGGCAGCGATAATTTCATACCTGTCCGTGGTTCAGAAATACCCAGCATATTCAGGGTTCTCACCGGAAGCATAACCTCCATTTTTTTCTGTGGGTATTTTCCATGAATATCCGTAAACGCCGGCTTCTTTATCTTTTCCCATGTAATGTTATCTGCGACCGCACATCTGGCTCCCGGCACGCTTCCAAACCAAACACATTTTCCGACGTCCTTAATATATGGAAGTTTCCGTATCTTCTCATATTGTTCCTCCGTCGCCCTCTCAAGCGTTGTGCTTGATACCACGCCGCGCGTCCTGGTCTCACGCAGCATGTCCGTCTGAAGCTTCCCAGCAGCAAAACTGAACACGCAAAAAAGAGTTATAACCGCAAATGCGACCGCACCCGTAAGGAGCATATACCGTTTCCGTTCCGCATAATACTGCTTCTTTGCAAGCTGCACAATAATTTTTCTATTATTGTTTTTCATTCCAGCCACCCCTTACCTTCCCATCCTCAATTCGGATGATGGAATCGGTCATCTGCGCAATCTCCTCATTATGCGTGACAAGCACAATCGTCTGATGGAACATGGCGGCGCCTGCTTTCATCAATCCGACTACCTCCATTCCCGTAACAGAATCAAGATTACCGGTCGGTTCGTCGGCCAGAATCACGGCCGGCTTCGCAGACAGAGCCCTTGCAATCGCAACCCTCTGCTGCTGCCCGCCCGAAAGCATATGCGGCATACTGTCAAGCTTTTCGCGAAGCTTCAGCGTATCAATAATCCGGTCAAGAAATTCCGCGTCCGCCTCTCTCCCGTCCAAATGCAGCGGCAGCACTATATTTTCATAAACATTCAACACCGGAACCAGATTATAATTCTGAAACACAAACCCTATATTCCTTCTTCGAAAAACCGTCAATTCATCATTTTCCAGCCTGCCAATATCCCTGCCCCGCACAATTACTCTTCCACATGTGGGATTATCAAGTCCTCCCAGCATGTTAAGAAGCGTCGTCTTCCCGCTTCCGGACGAACCCGTAATGGAGACAAACGCGCCGTCCTCCACCGAAATAGAAACTCCGTCCAGCGCGCGCACCTCGCCTGACGGAGTCTTATATATTTTCTTCAATTCCCTTGTCTCTAACACATTCATGAAAACCCCTCCCGACATTCCTTGGTAGTATTTTCATTCTAACAGGAAGTTCTTACAATATGCTTACATTTCATAAAACCGGCGCGCCTGCGTCACGGCAGGAAAATTAATATTTCAAGGCCCGGATTTTTCCGCCTTGCTTTTAAAAAACCGCCGTGCATAAGAACAATCTCCCTTGACAGATATAAGCCAAGTCCAAAACCCGGCTGTCCGTCCGTCTCTTTTCCACGGTAAAATTTCCGAAAAATCTGCCCTTCTTCCCCTTCCGCAATACCGATTCCACCGTCCGACACCAAAATCCTCGTATACAGTTCATCTTGAGCGACAGACACCCCGATTTCGGAATTATAAGGAGAATATTTCACGCTATTATCCAAAATGTTATAAACAGCCTCACCCAGCCAGTTTGCATCGTGAAGAACTTTCAAATCCTCATCCATCTCCAAATCAATCCGAATATGTTTTGCATCCGCCGCTTTTTTTACCTGTAAGATACTCTGCATAATCGTACTTGAAAGAAGGCCGGCATTCGGTTTAATCTGAATAATTCTATTTTCCAGCCGCGCCATCTTGATAAAACTTTCTGTAAGAAAGTGTAGTTGGGATTCCGAATTTCTTAACGCCTCCAGGCACTCCTGACGCTCCGCATCAGACGCGGCGCCACTGAGAAGCTCCAGATAACTTTCGATATTTGCAAGGGGATTTCGCATCTGATGCGCAATCTCTGCAATCTGTTCACGGATTTCATTGCGTTCCCTCGTCAGCTTATATTCTCTGTCCTGAATTTTTTCAGACAACCGTAACAGCTGGTATTGGATTTTTGACGACAGCGAATCCATATATTCAATCGAAACACCCAATTCCTCTCCGTTTATCAGCTTATCTAACATTTGGGAAAACGCTTCCATTTCTTTTCTTTTCTGAAACATGTTCACTCTCCAAACGTATATCCAATCCCGAATACATTTTTAATATATGTTGGATTCGACGGGTCGGGCTCAATCTTTTTCCGCAGCCTGTACAACGTGACATTAACGGTATTTTCATCCACGAAAGAACCTTGCACATCCCATAACTGTTCTAACATAATCTGTTTTGTAATCACCCTTTTACGATTCTTTGCAAGCAGCTCAAGCAGGCTGTATTCTTTCGGTGTGAGACTGACCTTACTCCCCCCGCTTATCACCTGTTTGCGTTCAAAATCAATGCTGAGCTCCCGATAACTGAATATCCCTGCGCCTCCATCTGTCGTCCTGCGCAGAACCGCCTGCGCATGTTTCAGCAATACCGTCATTGGGAACGGTTTTACAAGATAATCGTCCGCACCGCAGTCAAAACCTCGCAGCATGTCCGCCTCCTCATCCCGCGCCGTCAAAAAAATAACCGGAATGTCCCTGTCCGCCCGCACCTGACGACAGAGGGCAAATCCGTCGCCGTCAGGAAGGCCTATATCAATAACCATAAGCGCCGCCCCGTCTTTCATGTAATCCTGCGCTTCCCTCACGGACGACGCTCCTTTCGCGTCATACCCCGCGTTCTCAAATGTCTTGCATAAGGCTCTGTTTAACAAGATATCATCTTCCACAATAATAATCTTATCATTCAAAATACACACTGCTCCCTATCATTCTCTCTACTATTCTCTACTATACTATACAATTTCCATACTTAAATTACAAGCCGGATATAGCACCCGGCAGGACCATCCGGCAGGGCAATCGTTTAGATTATATATTTTACATACGTTCTGGACAGCTGTCTGCAATGAAAGCGCGAGTGCGCATCCCTAGCGGACCGCTTTTTTTATAATAGGAAATTGAGAAGCAGTTTCCTAATTATAAAAAAAGGGTATCAAAGAAATCTTATTTCCTGATACCCCTTTTCATCCCATTCGTCAAAAATGAACGTTTTGCTATTATCTGATTATTTATAATTCACAATCTTTCCAAAATCAACCTTGAGCGACGCGCCGCCAACAAGACCACCGTCGATATCAGGCTGTGCAAAAAGCTCTGCGGCATTGCCCGCATTCACGCTTCCGCCGTACTGTATACGCACAGAATCAGCCGTAGCCTGGTCGTACATCTCGGCGATACAGTCGCGCACTCCCTTGCAAACCTCCTGTGCCTGCTCGGTCGTGGCCGTCTTGCCGGTTCCGATTGCCCAGATTGGCTCGTACGCGATTACCATTGACTTAACCTGGTCTGCGGCAACGCCTGCGAGGTCAGATTTTATCTGAAGACGAATCCAGTCCATCGTAACGCCCATCTCGCGCTGCTCAAGGGTCTCGCCGCAGCAAAGAATCGGTGTAAGTCCGGCCTCAAACGCTTTCTTAACCTTCTTGTTAAGAAGCTCGTCGTCCTCCTTAAAATATTCGCGTCTCTCTGAATGTCCGAGTATTACGTACTTAACGCCGGCATCTTTAAGCATCGGAGCCGATATCTCGCCCGTATATGCACCCTTTTCTTCAAAGTACATGTTCTCCGCGCCAACCTCAACATTCGTTCCTTTCACTGCCTCAACTACAGGAACGATATCAATTGCCGGCACGCAATATACTACGTCCACATCATCACTTTTTACAACGTCCTTGAGCTCAGCACACAATTTAACAGCCTCGCTCGGAGTCATGTTCATTTTCCAATTTCCTGCAACTATCTTTCTACGCATCGTTTTATCTCCTTATCCAATCTATTTGTCATTCGCTGCCGCTATGCCCGGAAGTTCCTTTCCTTCAAGGAACTCAAGGGAAGCGCCGCCGCCCGTTGAGATGTGGCTCATCTTGCTGCCGTATCCAAGCTGGTTAACGGCTGCCGCGGAATCGCCGCCGCCGATAATTGTCGTAGCGTCTGCGTCGGCCATAGCCTTTGCCACTGCAAGCGTTCCCTTTGCAAGTATAGGATTCTCAAATACACCCATCGGTCCGTTCCATACTACAGTCTTTGCATTCTTTACCGCGTCGGCAAACAGCTCAGCAGTCTTCGGTCCAATATCAAGTCCCTGCATATCAGCCGGTATCTTGTCCGAATCAACAACAGACACTTCTATCTCGGCGTCAATCGGTGATGGGAATTCCTTTGTAATTGTAGTGTCAATCGGCAGAAGAAGCTTCTTGCCCGCCTTCTCGGCTTTCTCCATCATTTCTTTGCAGTAGTCAATCTTCTCGTCGTCAACAAGTGAAGTTCCTATCTCATAGCCTTTAGCTTTGAGGAATGTGTATGCCATTCCTCCACCTATAATGAGCGTATCGCATTTATCGATAAGATTATTGATAACATTGAGCTTGTCTGCAACTTTCGCGCCTCCGAGAATGGCAACGAACGGTCTCTCAGGATTCTCAACGGCGTTTCCGAGGAAGTCAATCTCTTTCTGGTTTAAGTAACCTACAACTGCCGTATCAACAAGAGCGCTCACGCCAACGTTTGAGCAGTGCGCCCTGTGCGCCGTACCGAAAGCGTCGTTTACAAAAACGTCGCAGAGTGACGCGAGGTCTTTTGAGAAAGCCTCTCCGTTCTTAGTCTCCTCCACACGGTAACGCGTATTCTCAAGAAGAATAACCTCTCCGTCTTTCATAGCTTCAACTGCGGCTTTTGCGTTCGGACCTACAACCTCCGGGTCAGCGGCGAACGTAACATCCTGTCCGAGAAGCTCTGAAAGTCTCTTTGCAACAGGCGCAAGTGAAAGCTCCGGCTTTGGCTCTCCCTTCGGCTTGCCAAGATGTGAGCAGAGGATAAC
>JAAVXK010000084.1 GCA_022790615.1 Lachnospiraceae bacterium | reverse complement strand
GAGGATTATGATACGGCTTCAAAGAAGTTTGCGGCGCGCGTTGAGTATGTGCGCGGCGTGGGACTTGATATTGAAGAGATAGAGCGCGTTCCGGCTGCGAGGGAAGAAGTGAGAAAAGAGCTGGGAATACCGTCTGATAAAAAAATCATTCTATCGGTATGCGAGCTGAGCCGCAGAAAGAACTGCGCGGTGGCGATAGAGGCTTTTGCAAGGGCGGACAGAGATGATGCCGTACTCGTTCTGTGCGGGATAGGGGAACAGACGGATATGCTGAAAAAGCTCGCGGTAACGCTTGGGGTTGAAAAAAAAGTTATATTTGCCGGATTCTGTGATGATATAATAAGGATGTTCAAGGCTTCCGATATGTTTATTTTCACATCGAAACAGGAAGGACTTCCGGCGGCGCTTATGCAGGCGATGGCATGCGGTCTTCCCACGGTATGCTCAAGGATTCGCGGGAATACGGACCTTATTGAGAACAAAAAGCAGGGTTTTATGTGCGCGTATGATAATGTTAACGGTTTCTGCAGGGGAATGAATATACTGCTCGACAATCCTAAACTTCGCAGAAAAATGGGCGCGAGGAACAGGGAGGTAATCAGGCTGTATGATAAGAAATACGTGAATGAGAGAATGAGGGATATATATATGTCCGTGCGGGATGGGAGAATGTGATTAAACACAGTCTTTATCTACTGTGACATGTAATACGGGAAGCGAGTGAAAATATAAAATGGATAAAAAAGTACAGATACTGATGTCGACTTATAACGGTGAAAGATTTATCAGAAAACAGCTTGACAGCATAATAAATCAGAATTATAAAGTATCGCTTCTGGTGCGTGATGACGGTTCGACCGATTCGACGATTGAGATAATAAAGGAATATGGACGTAAATATGACTTTATAACGCTTGTCGAGGGCGAGAATATCGGAGTCGTAAAGAGTTTTTTTGAATTAATCAGGATTTCGGATTCAGAGGCCGACTATTATTCTTTTGCGGACCAGGATGACATATGGTTTGAGGGAAAGATAGCAAGAGCTGTCGAAAAGTTAGAGAAAATGGATGAAGAAAAACCCTGCCTGTACTGTTCAAGGCAGACTCTTATTGATAGCGAAGATAATATTTTGAATGTGAAAATGAAGGAAGTGCATATAAGGCCGGGTTTTGGAAATGCTATTGTTGAAAATATTGCAACGGGATGTACGTGCGTAATGAATAAAAAACTCCGTGACCTTGCCGCAAAAGGAGAGCCTGATTATACAATTATGCATGACTGGTGGCTGTATTTGCTCGCGTCGTATATGGGAGAGGTATACTTTGACAACAGACCCCAGATGTATTACAGGCAGCATGGCAGCAATACCATGGGCTCAAGGACTAACTATATAGAAGAATTCAGGGAGAGGGTGAGAAGATTTTCGGCAAATAAAAACAAATTATACAGACAGTTATCCTCGTTTGACAAAAAGTTTAGGGCTGCCGGTGAGGAGAAAAAAATTGTTGATATGGTTCTCGGACATAAAGAAAGCCTGTCAAAACGAATCCGGTGTATTTTTAGCAGGAAGATATACAGGCAGAGAAAATTAGATAACTTCATTTTTAAAATACTGTTCCTTACGAATCATATATAGAAGCAGATTTGCTCCCGTCTGGATATTGCATTACATTAATATTTGATATTGCGTCACACATGGAACTGTGTTATTATAATAGATAATTTTGTAACAATTTGATATATATGGCAGATAAGAGAGGTATGGAGATGGAAGTAATTGATACGGAAGTTGTTGGAGTGAAGATAATTAAGCCGCAGGTGTTTGGGGATAACAGAGGCTGGTTCATGGAGAGCTGGTCAAAAAAGAAAATGGAAGACGCAGGACTGTTTTATGATTTTGTGCAGGATAACCAGTCTTTTTCGGCTTCAAAAGGAACTATAAGGGGACTTCATTTTCAGTATGCAAACGACGCGCAGGCGAAGCTTGTAAGATGCGTGCGGGGGGCCGTGCTTGACGTTGCAGTAGACTTAAGAAAGGGTTCTCCTACTTATAAAAAGTGGGCTGCAGTGGAGCTTACCCCTGATAATTATAAGCAGCTTCTCATTCCGAGAGGATGCGCGCATGGATTTCTGACGCTGACTGACAATGTCGAGTTTGTCTACAAAGAGGACAACCTGTACTGCCATCCGGCTGACAGAAATATAATCTGGAATGACCCGGATATCGGCATTGACTGGGGTATTGACAATCCTGTTTTATCGGAGAAGGATCAGAAAGCGCCGTACCTTAAAGATGTAGAGAATGACGAGGCTTATATTAATTTTGTTTATGATGCCCGTTAGTCAGTATATAGGAGGGTTCTTTTCAGACGGCGTATTTTGTTATACTTTTTAATTTAGTTTCAGATATTTAAAATATTATATGCAGAGAGGTATATATATGAAAGTTCTTGTAACCGGTTATAACGGACAGTTGGGTTATGATGTTGTAAAGGAGCTTACGAAAAGAGGAATAGAGAGTAAGGGTGTTGACATTGACGACTTTGACATAACGGATGAGAAGGCGGTATCTGATTATATCAGAGACTATAATCCGGACGTAGTCGTACATTGTTCCGCATACACTGCGGTTGATAAAGCTGAGGATAATATTCAGGTCTGCAGGGCGGTTAATGTTGACGGTCCGCGTAATATTGCAAAGATATGTAAGGAGCTTGACTGTAAGCTTGTATATTTCAGCACCGATTATGTATTTCCCGGAACAGGGGATGAATTTTATGAGGTTGATTCGCCGACAGGGCCGCTTGGACAGTATGGGATAACGAAGCTTGACGGAGAACTTGCAGTCACGGAGCAGCTTGAAAAGTATTTTATCATAAGGATATCATGGGTATTCGGAATTAACGGAAATAATTTTATAAAAACAATGCTTCGGGTCGGAAAGGAACACGATACCGTGAGGGTCGTAGATGACCAGATTGGATCGCCGACATATACGGCCGACCTCTCAAAGCTCGTTTGCGACATGCTTGTTACCGAGAAGTACGGAATATATCATGCGACTAATGAAGGAGTGTGTTCATGGGCTGATTTTACGGAGGAGATATTCAGACTTGCGGGATATGACACAAAGATTACCCGCGTCACTACTGAAGAATACGGGGCAAGGGCTCCTCGTCCTAAGAATTCCAGGATGTCTAAGAAAAGTCTTGACGACGCCGGTTTTTCAAGACTTCCTGACTGGAAGGACGCGCTTCGGAGATATTTGGAGGAACTGCACAATTAAAAGGATATGAAATAGATGATTCATATATTAATGGCGGTATATAACGGAAAAAGGTATCTTGGCCGGCAGCTTGAATCTATTGGAAAACAGACGGTTACGGACTGGAAACTCCATATTCGCGACGACGGCTCGACAGACGGGACGCTTGATATAATAGAGGAGTTTGCAAAAAGATATCCGGGAAAAGTTCTGTTGTTAGAAGAGCCGCAAAAAAAAAATTACGGTGCGAAAGGTAATTTTGCAAAGCTTGTTGAGAGTGTAAGGGAAGAGGGCGATTATGCGTTTTGCGACCAGGATGATATATGGGAGCCGGACAAGCTTCAGATTTCTTTTACTGAGCTTAGGAAAATTGAGAAGGACAAAGACGGAGTGATTAAGCCTGCCATGGTTTGTTCCGACGCAAGAATAATCGATGAAAACGGCGTTGTTACCGGAGAATCCTTTGCTGCAAAAAGCAGCCTGTATGTTCCAGGGAGGCATCTGTTTGAACGGTTGCTTCTATATAACTTCGCACAGGGCGCGACAATGATGTGGAACATGCCGCTTCATGGGATGATTCGGCATATTCCGGCGGAAGCGGTTATGCACGACTGGTGGGTTGCCCTCGTTGCGGCGGGACGTGGCAGAATATATTATATACCAAAACAGCTCCTGTCATACAGACAGCACGGAAATAACGAACTTGGTGAGTTTGACAGGAAAACATGGCATAGAAGCTTTATGAATAAAATTAGAATAAGCAATTGGAGGGAACTGATAAGGAATAACAGGGAGCTTCAAAATGAGAGAATCCGTCAGGCGGAGGTGTTTGACAGGATGTACGGCGGCCGCCTGGCAAGGCGTTACGCTGATATTATGAAAAAGGGAAGGATTACACGTACGATATCGGGTATAACGGAAGGATATATTTTTTTATCCGTGACTTACTCGGTAAAGTATTATATTTTGTAAAAAGATGTGACGTACAAAAACGTGTTTTCATTTATAACAGTTTTATATGAGGAGTCATAAGATGAACAAGAGGTTGAAAGCTTCAGAAATGTTCCGAAGCAGGAATTTAATAGTAAGTCTTGCAAAAAATGATTTTAAGACGCGGTTTGCAGGGTCATATTTTGGAATAATGTGGGCTTTCGTTAATCCCATTGTTACCGTGCTTCTGTACTGGTTTGTATTTGGATTTGTTTTTACGGGTGCCAGGGGCAATGGGGAATATCCTTATGTAATATATCTTGTGTCAGGACTTGTCCCATGGTTTCTTTTTCAGGAAGCCCTTACGATGGGGACGAATTCAATGTTAGATTACAGTTATCTTGTTAAGAAAGTTGTATTTAAGATAGAAGTGCTGCCGGTTGTGAAGATTCTGGCGTCTACTTTTGTACATTTTTTCTTTCTTATATTTTCAATATCTCTTTTTGCTGTTATGGGCTATTTTCCGGGGATTTATGTTGTTCAGCTTGTATATTATCTTATATGCCTGTGGGTATTTACATTGGCGCTTGTATACTGTACAAGCGCGGTAGTGCTTTTTTTCAGAGACCTTGGACAGATAATTAACATATTTATGCAGGTATTTATGTGGATGGTTCCGATATTGTGGAATGAATCGCAGTTTGAGGCGTTTCCGGTTGTTTTATACATTCTAAAACTTAACCCGATGTATTATATTGTCACTGGATACAGGGACGCCCTGATTGACGGAAGATGGTTCTTCGAAAGACCGGTGATTACTCTGTATTTTTGGGGAATCGTGCTTGTGCTGTATGCGGCAGGCTCCAAAATATTCAAAGTGCTCAGGCCGCATTTTGCAGATGTATTGTAAACGAACGGCATAAAAAGGAAACGGCGGCGGGAATAATATTATATATGAAAACATTGGTGGTATCTTATGAAAGAGAACTTGACGGACAATATAGTTATAAGTATTAATAATGTGTCGAAAATGTATAAGCTGTACGATAATCCTTTGGACAGGTTAAAAGAAGCGCTGAGAATTTCCCGTAAAGTAAAATACAGGGAATACTTTGCGCTTAATAATATTTCGTTTGACGTCTGCAAGGGTGAAACTGTAGGGCTTATCGGTACCAATGGAGCGGGGAAATCTACGCTTTTAAAAATAGTGACGGGCGTTCTTTCGCCAACGGCAGGTTCGGTAAGCGTCACCGGAAAGATTGCGGCGCTTCTGGAACTGGGCGCCGGGTTTAATATGGAATACAGCGGAATAGAGAATATATATCTGAATGGAACTATGATGGGATATACAAAAAGCCAGATGGATGAAAAGGTTGAAGACATCGTTGATTTTGCCGGAATCGGAGAATTCATAAATCAGCCTGTCAAGACATATTCGAGCGGCATGTTTGCAAGGCTTGCGTTTGCGGTGGCTATTAACGTAGAGCCTGACATACTGATAGTTGACGAGGCGCTTTCTGTGGGAGACATATATTTTCAGTCGAAGTGCTTTAAAAAAATGGATGAGATAAAAAAGAACGGTACGACAATTCTTTTGGTTACGCACGATTTAAGCAGTATTGTGAAGTATTGCGACAGGGCCGTGTTAATAAATAAAGGTGAGTTTGTCAGCGATGGAAAGCCAAAGAAAATTGTGGATATATATAAAAAGATTCTGGTAAACCAGTTTGACGGCATCGAAGGCGGGGAAAGCGGATTTGACGACGGAGCCGACGATACCAATAGCGCCGATAACGACTTGTTAGAAGAAACATCGGGGGATTCGGATGTTTTATGGAAAAGCCAGATGGTTATCGGCGGCGAAGAGACGGTATATGGCAATAACAAGGCGAAGATAATAGATTTTGGCTTGTTTGACGACAAGGGCAGGATTACAAATATTGTAATGAAAAAAAGCGTATTTACACTTAAAATAAAAGTACGATTCAATGAACCCGTAAGTATGCCCATATTTGCTTACACGTTCAAAAATGAGCACGGGGTAGAGATAACGGGAACCAATTCGATGTTTGAAAAAATTGATGTTCCCGAAGCCTCGCAGGGAGACGTCTATATCGTTGAATTCAGACAGCGTATGAACTTACAGGGCGGTGATTACCTTCTTTCGTTCGGATGTACGGGGTATGAAAATGATGACTTTGTAGTCTATGACAGACTGTATGACATTGCCGGTATCAGCGTTGTGTCAGAGCAGAATACTGTGGGGTATTTTGATATGAATACGAGTATTTCGGTAAAAAAAGAGGGGAATAATAATGGAGAACATTCTTAATTTAAAGTATTACTGCGGCCAGGATAATTATAGTGACGGCGAAGTTGAAGACGAACTTCTTGATATTGTAAAAAATAATGATGATTATGACGAGGTTTTATGCGGCAATAATGACTGGGCGTTTCTTTACCATCTCTCTCCCATAAGGGAGAATCTTTTGGAGTGGTATGATTTTAACGGCGGCGGCAGTCTTCTTGAAATTGGTTCGGGATGCGGCGCGCTGACCGGATTGTTCTGCAGGAAACTCTCAAGGGTAGTCGGTATAGATTTGTCTAAAAAGCGTTCCACGATAAATGCTTATAAAAATAAAAGATATAATAATCTTGAAATATATGTTGGGAACTTTGCCGACATAGCGGTTGAAGAAAAATTTGATTATGTCACGTTGATTGGCGTATTGGAATATTCCTGTTATTATGTCGGGGGGAAGGATGCTTTTAAGGATATGCTTGTTAAGGCGGGCAGTTATCTGAAACCGGGCGGAACCCTTATAGTAGCAATTGAAAATAAATATGGATTAAAATACTGGGCCGGCGCTAAGGAGGACCATACCGGGGTTATTTTTGACGGTATATTAGGATATGAGGGCGTTGACAGGGTCAGGACTTTTTCGCGAAAGGGACTTGAGGATTTGCTTGTGCGTTCGGGATTTAACGATAATCAATTTTATTACCCTGTTCCGGATTATAAGATGCCAAATGAGATATTTACTCCCGGCAGGCTTCCCGGAAAGGGTGATTTGAGGGGGATGTCAAGGGCGTATGACAGAGACCGGCACATGTTTTTTGACGAGGAACTGGCGTATGATTCAATATGTGGGGACGGCATGTTTGAAATTTTTGCAAATTCATTTTTAGTATTTTCTAAGAAATCGCTTTAATCAGCGTTTCCCTAAAAATGATAACAGGAGGCTTATATTTATGAAGGAATTGTTATATGCAAAGTATAATAGAACGCGCAGGCGTGAATTTCAGACGGCTGTTAAGATATATAAGACTGAAAGCGGAGTAATAGTAGAAAAAGAAGCTCTTTGCGATGACGCGGTAAAGCATTTGAAAGACATGGATGCAAGTTGTAAAAAATACAGCGATATGTATAACGAAATCGTATTGTTAGAGACGGCTCTTTGCGGTAATGCCGCCATATGCAGATATGTGGATGGAGAATCATTGTCGGATATTATACTCCGCGAGGCGGCCGGAGAAGCCGGTATAATTGATAATATAAAAAAATATGGCATGGCGGTACTCGATGTTAACAGCAGGTATATTGTAGAATTCACGGTTACCGATAAGTTTGTGCAGTTATTCGGAAATATTAATAATATAGATAAATACAAGGGAGGCGCTTTTGGCGTCTGCAATATTGATTCGGCATTTGATAATTTCATCTTGTCAGAAAACCGAATATATTCCTTTGACAACGAGTGGATTTTTGATGTAATCATTCCGCAAAAATTTATATTGTACAGGGCTGTTAAGATGTTTTATATAAAATATCTTGTTAACGGCAGAAGAAAAATAAAGAAAGACAATATTAAGGAATTCATATATAAATGCGGTATAGGGTATGACGAGCAGGAAATATTTGAAGAAATGGATGACTCGTTCCAATGTTATGTACACGGCAGGGACAGAGAGGCTATATATCTTGACAATTATACGAAGGATATTGTTTCGTACGAGGAGATGGAAGTGAAGTCGTCCTTAGACAGGGAACATATCAAAAATATGCATAACCGCGTTAACGAACTTAAAACACGCAACATTGATTTAAAGGAAATAATAAGACAGAAGGATTGTGTGATTGGAGACCTGACCGAAACGGTCAGTATATATCGAAGGGAACTTCGAAATCCGTTTTATGCGTTATACAGACTTTTCAGAAAAATAGCATATAAGATTTTACCGAACAACATATTGCGCGCGATGCAGATTATGAAAAATGAGGGCGTTTGCGCATGTACGTATAGAATTAAACATAAGCTTGCGATGAAAAGCGAATATGATGAATGGATTCAGACGAAAGAGAAGGAAGAAAAACAGAAGGATAATGTAAGCAGGCTTTCCTATACCCCGCTCATATCTGTTGTGATTCCGGTTTATAACGTATCGCAGAGGCTTCTTACGGAATGTATAGAGTCCGTTATAAACCAGTCGTACCAGAACTGGCAGTTGTGCATGGCTGACGACTGTTCAACACTGCCTGAGGTAAAAAAGGTACTTCGTAAGTATGAGAATAATCCAAAGATTGATATCGTTTACCGCAATGAAAACGGTCATATATCAAAGGCGACTAACTCAGCGCTTGAACTTGTAAAGGGAGAGTTTGTGGCTTTGCTTGATTGCGACGACCTGCTTACGGACAACGCGCTTTATGAGGTTGTAAAAAGACTGAATGAAAACAGGGAGCTTGACTATATATATTCTGACGAGGATAAAATAGACGAAAACAGTAAAAACAGGCATATGCCCCACTTTAAACCTGACTGGTCGCCCGATACGCTTATGTCAAATATGTATACATGCCATTTATCCGTATACAGAAAGAGTATTATTGATAAGGTCGGAGGTTTTCGTGTGGGATATGAGGGCGCGCAGGATTATGATTTATGTCTGCGGGTCACGGAGATTATTCCTGCAAAAAATATATCCCATATATCAAAAATATTGTATCACTGGCGTGAAATTGCGTCGTCCACGGCGTCGGATACAGGAGCCAAGCCTTATATACTGGAGGCTGCTTTTAAGGCTAAGTCTGACGCGGTTAAGAGAAGGGGACTTGAGGCCCATATAGAATACATTGATAAAATATATCAATACCGCGTAAATTATATACCGCAGGGCAACAAAAAAGTATCGGTAATTATTCCGTCAAAGGATAATCCCGACATGCTGTCCAGATGTATAGAAAGTATATGTAATACTACGAAATATAACAATTATGAAATCATTGTTGTGGACAATGGAAGCAGCGACCAAAACAGGCTGTATTACAACAATCTCTGCATTAAAAACGGCTGCAAATATATTTATAAACCCGAGCCGTTTAATTTTTCCAGGATGTGTAATACCGGTGCGCGCAGTGCGTCAGGCGACTATCTGTTGTTTTTAAACGACGATATTGAGGTGATTGACGGAGAATGGATGGAGCGTATGCTTGGACAG
>JAAVXK010000088.1 GCA_022790615.1 Lachnospiraceae bacterium | reverse complement strand
GTAACGTAATCAGATGCAGGCGCATAATGATAAGAAGTGCCTTCATCCCGCCAGGCTTGTGTCGGTATCATAACTTTTCCGCGTGCAATTTCCTTATTCAGACAGCCTGCAGCGCCAAATACAACATACTTATCCGTCTTTATTTCCGACAACGTATCCTCCACCGTTCCGACACACGCAGGCGCCCCGACATAGGTTTTATAAAATGCAAATTTCTTTCCTTTGTAATTGATACAATAAATCGGTGTATTGCCCGTTGCAAACCAAAAAGATGCAATCTGCCTGCATTCGTAATTCTCCAAAACAAACTTTTCAATCACATGAGAAAAAGTCAGAATACACGCATCCACCTGCGGCGCATTTTCCTTCATCTGTGGATTGATGATTGCCGGGGACTGGTTGTCAAAAGCTTCTGTAATCATGTTTTTCTCTCCTCTCTTTCTGCATTCTTCAGGCTAAGCTCACAGAATATGCCAATACATATTTTGTGTCATCACTATCATTAGCAATCTGCTCTTTAATCTCTTCAGCTGTTGTTCCAAGTCCAATGTGTATCCTCCAGCCACAGGAATTATTGGCTTTCGGAAAGTTCAACTATTAAGAACCACTTAAATCCAAATTTATCTTTTACTGCACTCATACAAGCTGCAAAATCTGTTTTATGAGGTTCTTCCAACACGGTTCCCTCCTCTTTTAATATGTCGAAAACTTTCCAGGCTTCGGCAACTGTATCAAAATCTACAGCAAAAAATAACGAATCCGCTTGAATTTCCTTTCCGGTACCGCCATCAGATAGCCTAATTCTTTGATTTCCAATTCTTGCTTCTGTATGATAGATAAAGTTTGTTTTTTCATCCTTCCCTTGCCAATCAACTTCTAAATGAAATGCCTTTTTATATAACTCAATCACCTCTGCGCAACGACCGCCACAATGTAAAGTTGGTATTAAAAACATGTTCATTACCTCCTCTGCTTTTGACAACTTATTTCCTCAACTATATTCTTACTGCTTCGCCGAATTCGGACATGTAGTGCTCCGGCGTGTCATATTTTTTTCAGTCCGATGTGACATCTACTTCTCCTTTCACCGATTCCCAGTCTATAAACAAGCTATAACGCTGGGTGGTGAAGCGAATCACACAGAGATTGGGATCATCGGGGCCAGAAAAATGATTTGCTAAACCATCGTACCACATCTCCCGACAGGTTTTCGGGTCAGTGCAGACCTCCGCCGTGCCAATGAGGGAAATATGATAGGTTGGCGAATTCAGGCACACAGCAGCCTTGTTGCTTTGCCCAAGGCGCACAGGGCTTGGAGCGTTCAGGCCTGTGCAGAAAGTGATCCAGCGCATTCCCTCGCTGCGGGAAGGGCTAATGGTTGTAGGAACAGGCGAACCGTCCGGGTCGATGGTAATAAGAGTGGCAAAGCTGTCCTTGTCCTGACGCACAGTACGCTGAGCGATAATTTCAGCGGCACGGGCCAATATATTTTTTGTGTTCATGTAAATGCCTCCTTTAAATAATGGATATTAAAAAATAAAGTATGTCGTCTGGGTGCAAACAATGAAAACATACTCCTATCCATTATACAACATACAGGAATAGTTGTATTGTATATTTCCGACATCTGCATACTCTGCGCAACTATTTCATCTTTTGGGAGGGTTTCAGCACATAAAACGTAGAAAATTGTATGTCAAAAAAAATGCTTCAATTTTTACCGTAAAGCCATTTCCCTTGCATCCCGGATATTCATAGAATGATAACGTTTAAATTCCCGCATCAAATGCGATGCATCCGTATATCCATATTTATGGACAGCCTCCGTAGTGTTAAAATGGCTCTGACTTACAATATCCCTCCATAAACATTGATAGCGCACCAGATTACTCAGTTTCTTGGGTGTAATCCCTATATATTCACAAAACAGCCGTTCCATCTGTCTGCTGCTTATAAAATTCTCCTTCGATAACCGATTGACTTCCAATCCGCCCTGATGCCGGAGAATATCATTCATCACTCTGTCTACTACCACATTCTTCCTGGCAGTGTCCAGTTTTTTCAAAAGCAATGTTTCCGCAAATCGAATCATATCCGTCAGTTCCAGGTCGAATAATAACCCATGAAGTTCTTTATCCAGCCAGCTAAATCTTTCCCTGACATCATATCTCCCATTTACCGTTCCCATAAATGAATCTTCTGAAAAGACATAGGCGCTCCATGCATAAAACCGGATAGCAAACACCGAAATTCTTTGCCCGGTTTTTTTATTGCCCTGAGAGCAAAAGCTCCTGTCATTTATCCCTATGAAATCAGATGTGATAATATTGCCCGCATCATCCATGCGGTAAATGATATCAACACAGGTATCCGGAATCACTATTTCGGAATGTTCTTCCATTCCTGTATTAAGACAGTCATACTCCCCTCCCCAAAAACATCTGATGTAAGGCTGCAATGTCCGGCATGGCTCTATTTCCTTATAGGCAGAATTGCACTTGAAGGGGGTTGCCGTCAATGGTCTGTATATCATTTTGGCTTTCATTATTTTTTCTCCATATTCCATATCCTGTATAATACTATTTTACTAGACATCTTTGGGAATGTCCAATACTACTTAAGTCACTTACAACATACACAGTGAAATATTATACTCCGTTTTAGCAAATACCACCTATCTGTCTTTACTAAATCCCTATCTTTCTTCTTAATCAGAAATATTTGTTTGTTCTCCTCTTGTAATATTATCCTGAAACTATCCTGCAGCGCTTTTTGTAACATGCAAGCGTCAGATATTATCAAAACTCTTTCCTATCAAAAATGCGGCAGCTTATCTTATACATCGCAAAGAACCACAACAGAGCGGCAAAGGGCGAAAAGCACAGTAATATATTTACAAATTTATCTGTCGTCTCGACGTCCAGCATTATTAGAAACTGATAGAATCCTAAACAGACTGCCAGTCACACAGAAGATTGTCAATACGACAAACTTTCCGGCGACTACATCTTTCCTTGATACAGGCATTACCATTGCATACCTCAGCCACTTGGAATTATCGTCAAAAGAAAAGGTCGTCACAATCATCATGCTGCAAATAACAGCGCATACAAATATATACCCCCCTTCAGCATCGGAAGTCGGGATAAATGCAGCGGCTAATACGAAAAGAATAAACAGCATAGACTTTGCGTTGTGTCCAATATTATATAAATCTTTCAAAATAAGACTCTTCATCCCGCCTTGCCCCCTTTCACATATAGCAGCATAATTTCGTCGATTGTTGCGTCGTCCACCACCGCATTTTTATACTTTCTTACAGCCTTTTTTCTGTCGGCAACCAACACATTCCATTGATAATCATCTTTGCGGTATGCAAGGATATCTCCCTTGTCGATTCCATCAAATATGGCCTTTCCGCAGCGGATAATACCGTATTTATAGCGCAGCTCATCTTTCGTTTTACACAACAGGACTTTATCCTTTCTATATTATTCCCGCCAACTATGTTCCGTAACAGCTAATCCTCATCCTGATAGAACATAGTCAAAAGCTCAATCAGTTTCTCCAGGGATATTCCGCTTGAGCGCCCTATTTCACAAGCTTCCATCAAATGTTCTTCTGCAAGCCTCTGCTGTTCCTCCTGATAAAAGTCTTTATTTCTGGCCGATACAAAACTCCCTCTGCCTACAGTCGTCTCGACGAATCCGTCCCTCTGCAAATCTTCATATGCTTTCTGTACCGTAATGACGCTTACATGCAGGGACTTTGCCAAAGCCCGCATAATTTGTCAAGAGAAATTTAATAGAATAGTATTTCCGTATATAAAATAATACGGCAGAGCTTCGAACACCCTGCCGCCGTTATAATAGCATTAACTTATATATCTAGTTTCATCTGCATACTGTCGTCAATTTCCGTCTCAGCCTCATGTTTTATTTCCTCGACAATGTCCGTGTCAAGCTCCGGAAGCTCCTCGGTAGACTCTATTCCAAAGCTTCTTAAAAATTCCTCGGTTGTGGCAAACAGAATTGGCCGTCCGGGTGCGTCTTTCCTCCCCGCCTCGCATACAAGATTGTATTCGACAAGTTTATTAACCGTATGGTCGGATTTGACGCCGCGTATTTTCTCTATCTCAAGCTTTGTGACAGGCTGCTTGTACGCAATGATGGATAACGTCTCTAGCATTACGTCGGTAAGCTCTTTCGGTTTTGGTACATGTGCAATCTTTACAAGATAATCGTAGAGCTCCCTCTTTGTACATAGCTGGTAAGCGCCCTCAAGCTCTATAATCTGTATGCCTCTGGCTTCATTATCATAAGCGGCCGCAAGCTCGACAAGCACTTCCCTCATATCCTCCGCTGACAGCGACATCGCCTGCGCAAGGTGCGGAAGTTCAACCGCATCCCCCATAGAGAAAAGGATTGCCTCCGTAGCGGCATACAGTTCCTCCCGGCTTCTTTCATCCTTTTCTTCCCCTGTATCGCCGGTACTGCTTTTCGCATGGCCAATTTCGTCGCCTTCTGCCGCAGGTTCTTCTGCGGCCGTATCCGAATATTCTATTGAATCAATCTCCGCCTCTTTATTCTCAAGCATCTCCTCAACCAGCTTGGAATCTTCGTCAGAAAGCGTTTTTTTAATATCGTCAGACATTATGTTTCCTCCGGTTACAAATCTGTCAAATAATTATATATGTTCTATTCGGGCAAAACCGATATTTCCGATAAGCCGCACGAGTAATAATACGTCAGTTTTCCGCATTTTGGATTGGTTGTTCCTTAAATGAAATGATGATATCGTCAAACGGCTGTTCCTGCTCTATGCACAAAACACCTGTCTTCATAAGTTCCAGTACGGCAAGAAACGATACGATTATATATGTCTTTGAATTCTGTGATTCCAAAAGACTGGTAAAGCTGAACTTTTTACGTAAGGCGGCATACTCCCTTATAGAGACAATCCTGTCCTCAAGGCTTATCTCCTCCTTCTCTATTTTGCCGAATTTACTCCTTATCGGATCAACTTTATCCTCCCGTCTCTTTATGACCATCTCGAATATATCCTGAAGCTTCTTCATCGTAATGCCGTCAAGAAGCTCCCCTGTATCTATTTCTTCCTCCCAGTCTGCGACCTCGTCGGGCAGCTTCTGTTCCTTGAAAAGAATACGTGAAGCCTCCATATGCTTATCCTTTAGTTCAAACGAGGCGTACTTGTACATTTTATACTCTATAAGCCTTTCCACAAGCTCCTTGCGCGGGTCCTCTGCCTCATCTTCCTCATCTTCGGACTCCTCGGGCGGAAGAAGCATTTTTGATTTAATTTTTATTAGCGTCGCGGCCATGACAAGAAATTCACTCAGCGTATCGATGTCCTCCGAGTGTATCGATTCAATGTACTCCAAGTACTGGTCGGTAATAGTAACTATCGGAATATCGTATATATCTATTTTATTTTTTTCTATCAAATGAAGCAAAAGGTCCAGCGGACCTTCAAAGACTTCAAGCTTAACCGGTATTCCCATAGGTTAACTACCTCTCATTCTATGTACGGACATATTTCCCGCAAGCGGCCAGTCCTGCCCCGTCAGCTATGCTGCAGAGTATTTGACTTTTCGCTCATGGTTTATCATTATAAAGCCTCGGCGTATTTTTTGCAAGCGGGCTTTCAGGTCGATTAGGGCAATCGCTTACATGCAATATTATACAGGGGCTCCGGGCAACTTATTTCACGCTGTTTTTCAATTCAATCACCATAATCTCAGGCCTGTTATTAATTCGGATTGGAATCGTGTGCGCTCCTAACCCCCTGCTCAGATACATCGTTGAAGTATGACCATCCTTTTCCACATTCAGAGTAAATTCGCCGAAGTCATACTTTGGAAACAGTTCTAATGAAGGTGATATCACGCCTCCAATGAATGGGAGAACCATAATACCGCCATGTACATGTCCCGAAAACACAATATCAGCGCCCCATCCGGCGTACTGTTCAAAATATAATGGGTTATGCGCTATTAATATTGAAAGCCCGGCATCTTCACTATATACACTGTGAGGGCATATAAGCCTGTTCAAATAACCGTCAGGCATTTTTTTCTTCCCAAGCTTTTTGTAATACTTTCTGCCTATGTTAACGCCGGTAACGGAGATTTTACTGCCGCCTCTGCGAATATGGCACGACTTGTTATTGAGATAATGCACTCCGATTTTTCGCAAAGCCCTCCTGTAATGCCTGTATTTCGCTTTCGTGACAGGATTTAATGCAAGCTTTAACTCGTGATTTCCACAACCGTAATATATGTCGTACATATTTGACAGGGTTTTAAGCAATTCAAACGTAATATGCATATTTTTCGCATTATCGCTAACCATATCTCCTGCCGCAATAACCAAATCCGGGTTTATTTCCACAATTTTTTTGATAAGCAGACTGTTGCCCGCCCCAACTTCATTTGCATGAAGGTCCGATAGAACGGCTATTCTATATCCGTCAAAATCACTGTTTATTTTGGGAGAACTGTATGTATATTGTGAAACTGATACTTTCTTTGACATGAATTTTACACCTCTGACTTCAAATTTGTTCTCGCGTTCTAAACGTTATTACACCTCTGTCCGACGCTCATCCTGTATTCTATCTGCGCATAATTTCGGCGGCAATTCCAATGATTAGCAGATGAACGGGATAAAACGCATACATTAAATATTTTAATTTCAAGCCTCTTTTACCATTATAATTTTCAATAAATAACAATGACGCCGCGCCTGCAGGCTGCCCCATAAACATATTAAGAAGTATAATCCCCGCTATTCTGTATAATCTGACATTTCTGAAATAATAAAACATTATTATCTGTATAACGCCAAAACAGCTGTAATCTGTTTTAAACAGAACCGCCGCGACGCATCCAACCCATATGGCGAGGCAATGTATAATCACGTTATTCTTATTATTATCTATAAACCATACAACCGCAAGCCCCAACAGCAGTGTAAAAAACACATTCTGATGCAGTATGGACTTATTATTCAGACCTGTGAGCGCAAGGTCAAACGGCATCTCCGAAATAATTCCGAAAGCGGCCAGCCTTAACATATATTTTTTTATATCCGACGTGTGAAAATATCCCTCCACGATTAAGAAACAAAAAATAGGAAAAGAAATTCTGCCAATATTACGCATTACATAATAAACGGCCGGATATCTGTCATAGTGAATCAAAAACGCCGCAATGTGGTCTGTGAGCATAGTCAGAAGCGCTATTATTTTAAGCGTGCTGCCGGTTAATTTCCCAAAAATAATTCTGTCTGCCATCCAATACATCCTTTTCACATGAATAATATGAGCCACACTTTTTTCATATTAACAAGAAAAAGCTTGACCTTTTGACACTTGTGTCATATGATGTGACAAGTAGCCAAATCATATATAATCATATATAATTATTAATATTTATCAATTATAACACTTAAACGTGGGATATCAAGTATGAAAGAGAAATATAGTAGATAGAAAGGAAAAGAATATGTTTTATAATATACCTACAAAACTTTTCTGCGAGTCCTCCTGTATAGCAAACCATGCGGCCGATATAGCCTGCTATGGAAAAAAAGCGTGTATTGTGACAGGAAAAAATTCATCAAAACAAAACAATTCGCTTGACGACATGGTTAATGCCCTTACTGTAATTGGAACGGAATATATCATATACGACCAAATTGAGGAAAACCCTTCGGTAGAGCTTATTATGGAGGCGGTATCCTGCGTACGCGAATTTGAACCTGACTTCGTCATTGGAATAGGTGGCGGCTCGCCGCTCGACGCATCAAAGAGCATCGCGCTCATGTTGGCGAACCCGGGCCGTGACAAAACTCTTTTATTTGATATCATGTCGGATTATAACGCCGCACTGCCGGTTATCGCAGTTCCGACGACATGCGGCACGGGTTCAGAGATTACCCCGTATTCCATTTTAACGCTCCACGATAAAAAAACAAAGTCGAGTATTCCGCATAACATATTTCCCGTTCTTGCTTTGGCCGACCCAACCTATCTTATGAGCGCTTCTGACAATATATTAAAATATACCGCCGTCGACGCGCTCGGACATTTTATAGAAAGTTACATCAACAGCCGCGCAACCGTTATAAGCAGGATGTTTTGCGAAAAGGGAATGTCGATGTGGAAACAGGTTAAAAATATACTGCAAAAAACGGAGCGCACCGACGAAGACTATGAGACTCTCCTCATTGCGTCATCATTTGCAGGCATGGCAATATCGCACACCGGAACGTCGCTCCCACACGGAATGAGCTATTCCCTGACATACGACTGCGGAATTCCGCACGGCAAGGCGGTCGGGACATTTTTAGCATCCTATATTGCCAATTCCGATGCGGTAAACAGACATGCGGTATTAACATTGCTCGGTTATTCAGACGTATTCGGCCTCCAAAAGGATTTAAAGGCCCTTCTTGGAACTGTCGAAGTATCCAGGCAAGCCTATGATTCATATGTAAACGAAATGTCGCAGAACAAAAGAAAGCTCGCAAGCTGTCCGTTTGCAGCAGACAGTGACAAAGTCGCTGCAATATACAGGGAAAGCCTGATAGAAATAAAAAATTAATTATCCTAGAGCGTGTTTGAAAATTGCTTTCTGCCAGATGCGTTTCACACTTTGTGGGAGATTTGTGCCAAATGAGGAAGCGTAGTGGGCTACGTTGACTGAATTTGGCGTAAATATACCGCAAAGTGGGGGACGCAGATGGCGGGAATGAATTTTCAAACACGTTCTAGGGGGCCGTTCTATAAAATCCGCTCCATTCCAATCTTGTACGGCTTAAGGCCCATGCTCTCATAAAACTTTAACGCGCCCGGATTACAGCTCCACACATTGAGCGTCACATTATAAAAACCGTTCTCGCGCGCAAACTTAATTACATGCTCGTACAGAGCCTTTCCTATATGCTTTCCCCTGACCGTTTCATCGACGCATATATCGTCAATATATAATGTCTTTATATCTGTAAGTATGTTGCTGCCGATATGCTGCTGATATATGCAAAATGCATAGCCAAGCACAGTATTATTATCATCAACGCAGACAAATATAGGACGCCGTTCATCCTCTAATATATCTGCAAGCTCTGCGTCGCTGTACTTTTTCACGCCTGCCTTAAACAAATCCGGTCTGCCATTATGATGTACCATAAGGACCTGGCATAAAAGCCTGTCCAATCCTTCTATGTCTCCAATTACCGCCCTTCGTATCTCCATGTACTTCTATCCTTTCCTATATTCGTTTATTCCATTATATCCCTGATCCGTTTTTTTGGCTATAATAACTTTGTTTTGAGTTGCGTTATCATCACATATTGTGTATAATAATTTATCATACTAATGAAGCGCTTTAATGAGCGTTTGCCAAATTTAGGAACCTTATTGGAATGGAAAGAAACATGAAGCCTGAAACACAATTCGGAAAATGGTACCGCAGGCATGTCGGGCGTATTATACCGCCATACGGTGTAATTTCTCTGGTATGCTGCTTTATACTCAACAGTGCAATATACACAGGCACGCAGATATTACTTGCCGATGTGGACCGGCACGACTTTACGACAGGCATTGACAATATGATTCCATTTGTCAAAGAATGGATTATTATATATGTAATATGCTATGTATTCTGGGCCGTTAACTATATACTTGTAACTCACGAGGGGAAAGAAGCGTGGTTTCGTTTTGCGGCGGCAGACATGCTGTCACGCATAATATGCCTTGCATTTTTCATACTTCTTCCGACAACGAATATTAGGCCCGAGATCACGGATTCGGACTTTACCGGCAGGATAGTACAGTTCATATATGCTTTAGACCAGCCAACAAACCTGTTTCCGTCCATACATTGTCTTGTAAGCTGGTTCTGTTTCGTCGGAATAAGAAGAAGTAAAAGAATCCCTTTCTGGTACAAATGTTTCTCATGCGTGTTTGCACTGCTCGTATGCGCTTCGACACAGTTTACAAAACAGCATTACCTGATTGACGTTTTCGGCGGGCTGTTTCTTGCCGAGATATGCTATTTACTGACAACAATTACTGATATATACAAACCTTTCATGCGGTTTTTTATGCGCGTTAACGAAAAGGTTTTCGGAGGACCTCTTTAAATGATTGGATTTTACAGTTACACAGTTATTCTTACTTATCTAAGCCTTGCGGTATCAATGATTGGAATAACCCAGGTTGTTGAGGGACATTTCAGGACGGCGATTCTGTGCCTTGCATTATCGGGTCTTTTAGATATGTTTGACGGCAAGGTCGCCCGGACAAAGAAGAACCGTACGGACGATGAAAAACTTTTCGGAATACAGATTGACTCGCTGTGCGACATGGTATGTTTCGGCGCTTTTCCAGCGTTATTCTGCTATTATCTTGGCGTGCGCGGACTCTTAGGAGTTACCGCCGTGTCATATTACTGTATATGTTCGGTAATCAGGCTTGCGTTCTTCAATGTACTGGAAACGAGGAGACAGTCCGTCGAGGGCGGCGCTAACAAGTTCTACCACGGCCTCCCGATAACCTCGATGGCAATAATACTTCCTATCTCTTATCTTCTTAATTTTGCGGTAGACGAAAGTGTTTTCAGATGGATATTGTTTGCGCTGCTTTTCGTTGTCGGAACATTTTTTGTTGTCGATATAAAACTAAAAAAACCGTCCAACAAATTTCTCATAATACTTGTCCTGGTCGTTGCAGCTGCAGTTATCGTTATATTGACTATTTCGGATACTTACCATGTGGCGCTTCCGCGTTTTATAGAACGCTCCCTGTTCCATATGTTCTGGGATAAATAAACTTATTCATTCTGATATAATATCTGTCTTATTTATATCATATATATTTATATATTAATACTATGTTTTTTGATGGAAAAATATAGTATTATAGGTTAGAATAATATGAAACGCTGTTTATAATGCTGTTTATAATTATAATATTAAAGTTAAAAGGATGGTTATATTATGAGATGCCGTGACCGAGCAGGAAATGAAATTAATGAAAACAATATGCAGGACAAAGTACTTTCCGTACTCTATGGTACAAAGATGGGAAGGGCGCTTCTTGGTGTCCTTGTCAAACCCGCCGTGTCGAAGCTTGCAGGCTTATTTCTTGACAGCGCGGCTTCAAAGTTTCTTATTTCCCCTTTTATAAAACGCACCGGAATCGACATGTCAGAATACATTGAAACGAATTACCGCTCGTACAATGATTTTTTCACACGCAGGATTAAAAGCGCATGCCGTGTGGCGGACATGACGCCCGAACATCTCATTTCCCCATGCGACGGAAAACTAAGCGTATTTCCTATATCTGACGATTCCATATTTACTGTAAAAAATACCGGGTATACACTTGATACCCTTTTTCGAAATAAAAAACTTGCAAGACACTACAGAGGAGGCACGCTTCTTATGTTCAGACTGTGCGTGAACGACCTGCACAGATATCGCTTTATAGACAACGGCATTAAGACGAAAACCCATCATATAAAAGGCATATTTCACACTGTCAATCCGACTGCCAGCGACTACTACCCAATCTATAAGGAAAACACACGCGAGTTCTGCATTCTAAAGAGCGAAAACTTTGGAAATGTGCTTACCATGGAAGTCGGGGCAATGTTTGTCGGAAAGATTATCAATTATTCCGCCAAAAAAGAAGTAAAAAGAGGGGAAGAAAAAGGCCGCTTTGAATTCGGCGGTTCAACAATTATCTTATGTCTCGAAAAGAATACAGCCATAATAGACGAAGACATAATCGCCAACTCCACAGAAGGTATTGAAACCATTGTGAAGTCGGGCGAAAAAATCGGAATAGCTATGTAAACTGACTGAATTATTATCAACTGATGCGTCAAACAGCGTCGCAGTCGTCGTCCATATCACATACGTCGCAGTCATGTTCCGACATGAATTCCCTGTTTGAAACACGTTTTTTATCTCTCTGTTCTTCTACACATTTTGAGAGCATTTCCTTTACATCCCTCGGTTTTTTGATACTTATAATGTCAAAATTACCAAGCGTCTTATCCGCCGACGCACAATGAATTGTTCCCACACCGAACATCCGCTGCCATATCGACCTCGTAAGGCTTAAGTCCATAATACGATACAGCCTCACTTCGTCCTCTTTCTGGCTCAAAAAACCGGTTTTCACAAAAAGTCTCTCCTCATCCAGCTCATATCTTGTAAATGACAATGGCAGGCCAAATAACGTTCTCTTTCTGTCTTTCCATAATATATCCATATATAGTTACCTCCATGATATATAACTACATCACTCTTACAGCCAAATGCCCCGCAGCAAGCTGACGGGGCATAACTTACGTTTCTGCTTAACCGGTTCACACGCGGCATGCTTCATACCCGAAAGAGTGACATTTTCGAAACCATTATTATGCTAACTGTTTTTGAGGGCGGAAATAGCCTCTCCTATCGTCTTGTCCACGGCCTCCATACCGAACTTGTCAACCTCGGACTTACTTCTCGGTCCGTGTGTCAGACAGCCGGCGCCTCCAATACAGCCCCCTATACATGCCATACCTTCAATAAAGTTAGCGTCCAATACATTTTTACTCTTCTTCAAAAGCGCGACCTTACACTCCTCTATACCGTCGCACGCAATCGCTTTTAATTCAAAATCCTTATCACCGTGCTCCTTAATTCCCTGCGCAACAGCGTCCGAGAGTCCGCCGCACCTTGCAAATATTCTTCCAAAATACGATGCGTTATCGAGAACATCTTCATCAAGCGTCGTGACGTCTATATCCCTGCTGTCAAACAATGCCTGCAGTTCTTCAAAAGTCATCGCGACATCAACGTACGGCTTTACCTTCTCACGCTGTACCTCTGCCTTCTTTGCAGTACATGGTCCGATAAATACAATCTTCGCAGTCTCGTCTGTTCCCTTAATATACTTCGATATGGCCGCCATCGGAGAAAGATTGTGCGAAACATACGGCTCCATTTCAGGGAAATTCTTATGAATAAACTGTACAAATGCAGGACAGCACGAGCTTGTAAGAAAACCTTTCTCCACGAGCTCTTTCGACTCGGCGTCCGCAACCATGTCAGCTCCAAGAGCCGCCTCTACCACCGTATCGAAACCAAGTTCTTTCAGTCCTTTTATAACCTGACCGAGCTTGGCGTATGAAAACTGGCTTGAGATTGACGGCGCCACGACCGCATACATTTTATATTTTGTATTATTCTCGCTCTCCTTGATATATTGAATTGCATCAAGAATATACGACTTGTCGGTTATTGCCCCAAACGGGCACTGGTACACGCACGCGCCGCATGAAATACATTTTTCGTTATCTATTGCAGCGGCCTTATTCTCATTCATAGATATGGCCTTAACTTTACATGCACTCTCGCAGGGACGTTTTCTGTTAACTATCGCCGAATATGGGCAAACTTTCGCACACGCGCCGCAGTCGACGCACTTTGACTTGTCAATATGTGCAACGTGGTTATGGTCAAATGAGATTGCGCCCTTTTTACATACGTCCTCACAGCGGTGGGCAAGGCAGCCCCTGCACGAATTGGTGACGTCATAACCACCCATAGGACACTCGTCGCAGGCAATATCAATTACCTGTATTACATTGGGGTTCTCCTTATCTCCTCCCATTGCAATTTTAACACGTTCGCCAAGAATCGCCCTTTCCTTATATACGCAGCATCTCATCGTAGGTTTCGTTCCCGGAACAATCATCTTAGGAATATCAAGCACATTGTCAAGAAGGGTTCCATTCCACGCTTCCCTTGCAACCTCACGCAATACCTTATACTTTAAATGCTGTACCTTCGTATCAAATTTTCTCATAATATTCTCCTTGTATTATGCGGTATTCTTTGTCAGTTCAGGATAAAATTTTTCAATTCTGTTTCTAAGCGAACGATAACAGGAAGATATCGTCTACCCCCTGTTATCATTTAGCTATATTCGCACTGTTACTTTTTTCTTATCTTTATTTTGCATCTTACTTCTGACATTAGGCAAAACTATGTCGAAAAAAACAGTATAAAGAATTAATATTTACCAAATCCGCCGTCAAGCGATATAATCTGCTCATTGTCGTTTTCCTGATATGACGAATGTGAGAATCCGCCTCCCTTATCCCCTGACGAAGACATTCCGCTATACGAATATTCTTTGAGTTTATATTTTGCTATCATGTTCCTGAGACTCTCAGCCTGGTTTGCAAGCTCTTCACTGGCTGACGCGCACTCCTCGCTCGTAGCCGAGTTTGTCTGTACAACCTGTGAAACCTGATTAATCGCCTGATTAATCTGGGTAATGGCAGTAGCCTGATTGTTAGATGCGGTTGCAATCGAATCAATCAAATCAACACACTTCGCTATTTCTTGAACAATCGTATCGAACGCCTTGGATGTATCTACCGCAAGCTCGGTACCGTTCTTTACCCTTGTGATTGAATCCTCAATCATGTCGCTTGTCTCTTTCGCTGCAGCCGCGCTCTTTTCTGCAAGGTTACGAACTTCCTCGGCAACAACGGCAAAACCTTTACCGTGAACGCCTGCTCTTGCCGCCTCAACCGTAGCGTTAAGAGCAAGAATATTTGTCTGGAATGCAATGTCGTCAATTGTCTTGATAACCTTAGATATCTTATCACTGGAATCATTAATGCTGTTCATCGCGTCCATCATGCCCTTCATCTGGTCCTGTCCGCGTTCAGCGCCGCTACGTACGTCATGCGCAATATTGTCGGCTAAAGTTGCCTGCTCAGCGTTGTCTTTCGTCTTGTTGGCAATATCCTCCATAGAAGCCGTAATCTCTTCAATCGCGCTTGCCTGTTCCGTAGAACCCTGTGCAAGAGCCTGCGAAGCGTCAGCCACCTGACCGGAACCGGCAGTAACCTGTATTGTCGATTCCCTGATACTAGAAAGGGCGTCGTTGTTCTTATTAATGATGTCTAAAAATGCTTGTGCAAGAACATCCTTATCGGAACGAGGGTGAATCTCAACGGTCAAGTCTCCAGACGCAATTTTGTTTGCAATGTCTACCTGTCTTCTTATGGATGCAATCATCTCATTAATATTATCCGCAACCTCTCCAAATTCGTCATTGGAGTGTTTTTCAGCCTTAACATCAACATGACCTACCCTTACCAGCTCAATAGTAGTCAGCAAAGACCGGATTGGTCTCATTATCTTCTTAATAATATAGAATTCTGCAATAAAGCTTGTTACCAGGCATACCAAACCAAATATGATAATAACTTCCACCATTCCGGTAATATGCTCCGAATTCTTTCTGTAAATGTCAAGTCCTATAATCAAATCACATAATACTATGAAAATATCAAGTAAACCAAACGCAATATAAATCTTAAATTTTATTGAAGTTGTCTTTCCCATTATTTTTCGCTCCCCTCTGTTATTTCGGCATCCTTAGCCGCCTGTTCCAACAAAACAATCTCATCATCACGTATCAGCTTTTCAGGATCTAAAAGCATCTTCACTGAATCACCAACCTTGCCGAGACCATATACATATTTGTTCTTTGACATACCCTGTCCAAGTGACGGCGGCGGGGTAATGTTCGCTGACGGAATATTCACTACCTCTGCAATAGCCTCAACGATAAGTCCGACAACAGTTCCCTTAACTGAAATAATTATTATACATGTGCGGTCCGTATATTCAAAAGGCTTCTGCTTGAATCTGATGCGAACATCAATAACCGGTATAATTTTTCCACGAAGATTAATGAGTCCTTTAATATAATCTTCCGTTTCAGGGATAGCCGTGATTGCCTGAATTCCAATTATCTCATCTACAACCTTAAGCTCCAACGCAAAAAATTCGTTATTGGATTTAAAAGTTATGTACTTATCCTTTTGAGTATCTTCTTCCAATTCTTCAATTATATCTTCCATTCTATCAACTCCTTTCTGCCTGTATCAGTCCGCCAACGTCGAGAATGAGCGCCAGGCTTCCATCGCCAAGCTGCGTACAACCGGAAATACCGTCCACTTTTTTAATATATGTAGGTATCGGCTTTACAACAATCTCCTGCTGGCCCATAAGACGGTCTGCAAAAATACATACTTTTTGACTTTCATGCTCAAGGACAATTATTATTCCCTGAGACTTTTTACGGCTCTCAATATCCAAATGATACTGCTGTTCTAGCCTTACAATAGGACAATATTCATCCCTTATAACAACGTACTCCTCACCGTTAGGCTCGGTAATAATCTCTGCGTCATCCGCTGAAAAGAACTCTTTTACGCTGTTTGACTCTACCACGAATGTAGACGAGGCAAGTTCAAGCACAATTCCCTCGATTATGGCAAGCGTAAGCGGTATTTTCATTGTAAATACGGAGCCTTCGCCCTCTACAGAATCAATATCAAGCCTTCCGCCAATCTGTTGTATATTTTTAACTACGACGTCCATACCAACTCCGCGTCCCGAAACCTCGGTAACGGTTTCTTTCGTGGAAAATCCCGGATATGTTATGTACTGGTATATCTCTTTGTTTGTAAAATCCGACAAAGCCATCTTATCGCCAATAAGGCCGTTTTCCTGCGCCTTATTAAATATCTTTTTAGGGTCCATTCCCTTACCGTCGTCCCTTACAATGATAAATACTTTGCCGCCCTCGTTCTTAGCTTCAAGCGTAACCTTACCCTGGGCCGGCTTTCCTGCCTTTACCCTGTCGTCGGCGCTGTCCTCAATACCGTGGTCGACCGAATTTCTAACGAGGTGCATCAATGGGTCGGATATATGCTCTATAATACTCTTGTCAACTTCCGTATTCTCACCGACAATATCAAGCGCAATATTTTTTCCAAGCTTTCTCGATGTATCGAATATGATACGGTTCATTTTCTGGAACGTATTGGTAAGCGGCATCATCCTCATTGACATAATTACATCCTGAAGTTCGGATGTAAATTTTGTAAGCTGCCTTGCGGCCTTATTAAAGTTGGAAAGATTAAGCCCCGGTACCTGAAGGTCAGGATTTTGAAGCACTACGGACTCCGCTATTACAATCTCACCGATAAGGTCCATAAGCGAATCCATCTTCGATATGCTCACGCTAATAAAGCTCTGCTGCTTATCCTTCTTCTCATTATGCTTTGCGAGTACCTTTGGCTTTCCGGGCTGCTTCGGCTGTATTACGTAATCGCCCGGAACAGGCTCATCCTTCTTCTGCTTCTTTTCTTCCTTTTCTATCTCTCTCTGTTTGATAGTATCTACGTCCGACTCAAGGTCAATAACAGGCGAAGATGCCGGCTCAAATCCGCTCATGAACTCCTCTATTGAACATTCGGAAATGTCAATAGTATCAACTTCAGACGAATTATCAACGAGATTTCTCACCTCGTCCATCGATGCCTGCGTCTGCAAAAGCATCTTAAACCCGTCGCAGAGGATAATATCGGCGCTCTTTTCATTAGACGCGATATCCTCCGGAACATACTGTAAATCCTCCGCAACCTCTCCAAGCGCATACACTGCAGAATATGCCCTCAGATTAGCCATCATTGTATCACTCTTGTAATGAATTACAATCCTGTAAAAATGACTCTCAGATGATGACACCGGCGCAATGTAAAACTGATTCGGTTCAACATGTTCATTTTCTTTCGGAATTTCCTTGCCCGAATCGGTAATACCATTTTTTATCCGCTCAAGAAATTCGTCAATCTGGGCAACCAGTTCCGTAGAATCCCCGTCAGGGTCATTTCCTTCGCGAATCTTGTCAAACTCAGCAGATATAAAATCAGAAACCTGGAAAATATGTTCTACAAGCTCCAAATGCGGAACATTGTCGGGATGGGCTTCTCTGAGATAATAGAAAACATCTTCGAGCTTATGCGCCAGTTTCGTAATGTTATCATACATCATGATTCCGGACGAACCTTTTATCGTATGCATAGCCCTGAAGAATTCATTTATCGCAACTTCATCAAATCCATCCGAATCTTTCTGTTCAAGCGTAATTGCCTCAAGCTGCTCAAGCAGCTGCCCATTTTCAAACAGATACATATCCACCATACCGTCTGTACTAAATTCTTCTGCCAAATTTCCCCCTCCTCTCATATCTGATATGTTAAATTTAATATAACATAGTTTTTAACTCAACTCCAGTTTTTTTAACACTTCCTTGAGCTTATCAAGGTCTATCGGTTTTGCGCAATAGACGCTGCAGCCCATTTCGAATGCTTTATCAACATTTTTTTTCTCATTGAGGGCCGTTGTCATTATGATCTTGGCTCTCTTGTCTTCCGGAACATTCTTTTCATTTTCCATATCCCTTATCATTTTCAGCGCCTGATATCCATCGAGAGCAGGCATCATGACATCAAGGCATATAAGGTCATAATATTTTTCTTCATCCAACGCCATCATAAAGGCAAACGTCGCCTCCATTCCGTCCACAGTCACGTCGCATTCTCCAAACTGTGAAAGATATTCAAGCATGAGCTTTCTACTCGGAAAATCGTCTTCAGCTATAAGTATCCTCAAAACATTTCCTCCTTTCCCTATCTCGATTTATTTTTCATATTTATTATATCATAAACCCTCTGCGGAATTCTCAGCAGCGGTTGTTGATAATCAACAGCTCCAATATCATACGCGGCTTTCGGCATACCGTAAACTATACAGGTGGCTTCATCCTGGCCGACCGTGACTGCGCCGCTGTTTTTCATGTTAAGAAGTCCCTTTGCCCCATCGGCTCCCATTCCCGTAAGAATGACGCCGATTGCTTTATCTCTCACCACTTTCGCAACCGAATCGAACAGCACGTCAACCGACGGGCAGTGGCCGTTGACCCTCTCGCCCGGAGAACATTCCACCTTATATGTCTGGCCTACCTTGACCACTTTCATATGTGCGTCGCCGGGAGCCAGAAGAACCTGCCCCGGACATATAATATCTCCGGTCTGCGCCTCTTTTACCGCAACCCTGCATTGGTTGTTCAACCTGTCAGCATACATCTTTGTAAAGCCGGGCGGCATATGCTGTACTATTACGACGCCCGGTATATCCCTGTGAAACTGCTTTACCACATCAAATATCGCCTCGGTTCCGCCCGTCGACGCGCCGATTGCAACCATATGGATATTGCTGCCCGTTGCAACCGAGACCGGCTGCACCTCCGGTTCACGAAGCCTTTTGAGTTTTCCTACCTTGACTGTCGATGCAATCTTTATTTTTGTCGCAAGCTCGGTACTCATAAAGTTATAGAGCTGGTCGCCGGTCAGTCCCGACGGTTTATTCACAAATTCCACGGCTCCCGCCTCAAGAGCATCAAACACGGCGTCGCTGAGAGAACTTATCATAACTGTAGGCAGCGGATACTGCGGCATCAGTTTTCGCAGAAATTCTATTCCGCTCATCCTCGGCATCTCAACATCCAGCGTCATGACGTCCGGGCTATATTTGATGATAGCGTCCCTCGCCTCATAAGGATTGCTCGCTGTTGCGACAACTTCAAGAAGCGGGTCGGCTTTCAGACATCTGACAAGCAGTTCCCTGAACACGAACGAGTCCTCAACAATCAACACTTTTATTTTATTCAATACAATCCCTCTTCTCTTTGATTATTTACGATAGACCGAAGGTTGGACATATCTGTAAGGCACCGCCGTTCTGTCGACTGATTCCGTTGTTCCTACAAAAAGATATCCGCCCGGTTCGAGACATTCATATATC
>JAAVXK010000009.1 GCA_022790615.1 Lachnospiraceae bacterium | reverse complement strand
GAGAGGATTCGAACCCCCGACACCTTGGTCCGTAGCCAAGTGCTCTATCCAGCTGAGCTACACACACAGAACAATGATTATAATAACAAAGAGATGGAAATTTGTCAATATAATATTTTAAATTGATATAATTGATATTTTAAAATGATAATAGAAATAAAGGGCGGTTATGTGTTATTATATAAAAAACAACCGAAACTCTTTTGTAAGGAATGATAATAGATATGAAAGAAAGTTTTATATTAGCTCCGGGCTACCCCCATGAACTGCTCGGACTGCTCAGAAGAATGCCGGGGGTTGAAGATATATCGCTGCTGCTGGATTCGGAAAGACTGTTAAAGACCTATAAAAAGCATTACCCCAATTATAAAATATGCGGCGAGATAATGGAGGAGGCCTGCAGGCTTGGGATAATCTCCGAAATGGCGGGAATAATTAACGGACCTATGTGGAGAAAGCGCTCGTTTATTAACAAGTCCGCAATCCGCATAATGACGGAGGGAAGACTTAAGGAATACCAGATGTGCGAGCTGCTCGAGTCGATGATGCAGATGTTTGAATGGAATTTTGAACTGCAGATTATGAGGAGATGGAAAACTTCGGAGGAGGACTCGGCCGAATATAACAAAGAGCACCCGCGTGCGATGGAAAGCCATGCGGGTTCGGGGCGTTCTGACAAAAAAGCGCGAAAGACTGAACGCAGGTATACGCGTGACGATGACGGTTCCCGGCCGCAGGAGGCATACGAATTTGAAGCGGAGGAGGAGTATGAGGACGAACCGGAGGAAGTATATGAGTCCGCTCCGAAAAGAAAACGTGAAAATACGGTGCGAAGAAGAAAGAGGAGTACGGACAGCCAAGGCTATGGTGACAGAGAAGGCAGCCGTCAAAGCACGGGCCGGCCGGCATATTTTGACGAAGAAGATTCTTCTGCAAGAATTGCAAAAAGAAGCCGCATGAACGCCGTCAAAAAGAAAAACAGAATCGTGACCGTGAAATACGATTATATAGATAATAACGGTATGGTTACGGATATCAAGGGCTACATACAGAATGAAATTATTAAAAGCGGAATCAGATTTGAGAATATAATGAATAACTCTGTTAAGCGCGATGTCAGGAGCGCAATCAAGGGTAATGCGGATGCGCAGTACAGAATGGGAGCATATTATGCGGAGCCTGACACGAAGCACACCGACTATGAGGAGGCTTTAAAATGGTACAGAGTGTCCGCCAGTCAGGGAAATAAGAAAGCACAGTTTGAGATTGGTATGCTGTATGACGGTGGAAAGATAAAATGCACCGATTATAAAAAAGAGGCGATAAAATGCTATCTCGCGCTTGCCGAAGCGGGATTTCCAACGGCACAGTGTAAGCTGGGAATGAAATACAGGCTTGGGGACGGTGTGAACGAGGATATAAACGAGGCAATAAAATGGTTTAAAAGGGCTGCCATCCAGGGTCATACCGACGCCCAGAGAAATCTTGGCGATATATATATGGCAATCAACAGAACCGGTGAAGCCATGAAATGGTATGAGCGCGCGGCGGCAGCCGGTGATTACTTCAGTGCAAGGCAGATTGGAAAAGGAAAAAAATAAACTATTTTATAGTGTATTTTCGAGTCTTGCTGTTATTATAGTTTGCTTTTGATGCATATAGCTTTATTATCTGCCCTTTTTTTAACTTTTTGTTTAGTTTGATTTTGAATTTACCCTTTTTTGATACCTTCGCCTTGTATGTTTTCTTGCCCGTTGTAAGCGTTATAGAAGACTTCTTTACAGCCTTTCCGCGCACAATGGACGAACCTGCTTTGTATGACTGGAGGGAAGGTTTTGAAAGGGTTTTCTTTTTGCCTGTAACAGGAGTGTCGGTATTTTGTCCATTATCGTTCGCGTTAGCTCCGGGCGTAGCGGCGGCTGGGTTTGTATTTGGTTTGTTTGTATTTGGTTTTTTCGTCGGGGATGCAGTTGGGCTGGCAGGGGAAGATGTACTGATCTTGCTTCCCTTAATTACAATGTTGTTAATTGCTGTTTCGCCGCTTGTTGGTGCGTTTGAAAATGAGCCGCCCTCGATTGTAGTTGTTGATGATGCAATAATTCTGATGTACAGCATAGTTTTATCTTGTACGCCTGACAGTGAAAAACTGTATGGAAACATTTTCTTATTCTCACTGACTGACAGGGTTGCGCCTGGTATGTCGCTGAATACTTTGTCGTCGGTGCTGTATTGTATCTTATAATTTTTTGGGCCCTTTTTGCTTCCTCCGAGTATTAGAGACATTGTAATGTTTTCATATCCCTTTGTCGAAGTTTTGATGAGAAAATAGGGCGTAGTTCCCCATGTATTCTTATCGGACGCGGCCATTACCGGCATCGAAACAGACGTATTGTTATAAGTATACGGAGAGGCGGCGCCGCTCCACTCCAGTTTTCTGTAATCGGATTTGGAAGGGTCCGCTACTGAAGCAAATAATTTTGAACTGGAAAATATACCGCTTTTTGGCGAATAGCCGGTATCGGCATTCGTTTTATATGTATCATTCAGGCTTTTGTCGGCGTCTGAACCGTCTGATTTGCTGAATGAAAATGTTGCGAGGTTGACAGATGCGGCGTCGGCGCTTTTTTGAACGGTAAATGCCGACGAGACGGAAAGTGATGTAATAAGTATGCAGCTTATTATCTTTTTTATGGATTTCATATACCATGCCTCCTCAATAGTTTTGGTATATACATGTTACCGCAATAAGACGTACGCCGTCAAGTGGATATAGTTACACTTTTGCACCCTTATTCAGGTGTAGATTGTAATGATTTTGTCTCTTTATTTATTATATGTTTATAGGATATTTATTCCAATTACACAAATGATTTCCCTCGGTATTATATAATAGTTAGTATATAAAATTACATAAACACATTTGGCAGATGTGTGGAAGATGGAGGGAAAAGCATGAAAAGAAAAGGAATGATTGCGCGTTTTGTTGCGGCCGCGATGGCCGTAGCGATGCTCGGCGGCGTATACAGCGCGCCGGGGGCCGATGCCGCAGCGAAAACGCCGAAACTGGGTACAACGAGGAAAACGGTGAATACCGGCGCTTCATTTACCCTGAAGCTCAAGAGCAACAAGACAAAGATTAAGAGTACCAAGTGGAAAGCGGCAAAGAAAAAGATTGTCGGACTTACAAAGCCAAAGAAGACTTCTGTCAAAGTGAAAGGCAAGGCGGAAGGAAAGAGCAAGGTTACCGCGACTGTGAAATATAAGTCGGGTAAAAAGGTTAAGACAAAAAAATTAACATGTAACGTTACCGTGGAGGCAAAAAAACCGGATATATCTATTACGAATGCGCCGAATTTTACGGCGCAGCCCGTGAATACCCCGGTACAGCCGAACTCTGACCCGACGCCGGTACCTACGCCTACGCCGACTCCAAAACCGTATTACTACAGCTATGATTACTTTGCAATGTTTGATGCAGGTAAAACTACAGAAAAAGAGAACCTGTATGTTAACTTTGTATTGTCCGATTCGTGGCAGACGAACACATGGCCGTCTTCAATTGAAGAGGTCGACTTTATGCTCGATACGGAAAGCGCGTTTGATTTGGACGTGTATGTGGCGGAATATGATTGTGATATTGCCGCGTCAGGCGCCGAAAAAATTGCAACAATCAAGACTGACGGTACTGTCGGACAGAAGATAGAGCTTAAGGACGAGATAAACGGAAACAGCGCGATAAAGGCATTGAATTCATTAGGGAATGGAAGAATTTCGTTTGGCTTTGTTCCTGCAGACGGCAAAGGCAAATTTGTCATACATGACATGTATGTGAATTATCACAATAATAATACCGGAAAGATATCGAATCATAAGGCTGCAATAAGCGTTGTGACAAGTTCGATAGGTTCCGCAACGACTAAGTATAATGCGGATAAAAAGGCCGCGAGCGACGCCAAAGCGTCATTTGACAAGGTTCTTGAAGATTATTTGACGGAACTGCCGGATGGACTTTTTGAGGTCCGTCCGAAAGATGCGTCTGATGCGATTAGCAATTATTCCAGTATGGCAAAGTTAACCGAGGCGAAAGGATACAAGTTCGGTACGTGCGTTACATACAGCCTTATTAAAAATGACCCGGAATTTTGTAAGCTTCTTGCGCACCACTGTGACAGCATTACGGCGATGAACGAATTCAAGGCATACTCGCTGCTCGACGAGCAGGCGACTCTTGCTGCATACGTGAACGACGAAACGTCGATGCCTAAGATGAAATATGAGAAAGCCGATTTTATCTGCGAGTGGGCAAAGGCGAACGGTCTTAAAATTCGTGGTCATGCGCTTGTATGGGATAACAGTATGGAGGAAAGGCATAAGTGGTTCTTCACAAAGGGATATAAGCAGGACAGTAACGATTACGCGTCAAACGAAATATGCCGGGAGCGTCTTAGATATTATGTCGACGAGGTAATGCGTCATTTCCAGGAAAAATATCCGGATGTGGTGTACTGCTGGGACGTTGTGAACGAGGGAATTGATGAAAACAGCAAGAATGCGCTTAAGATTAGGGAAAGCCGTATGGGACAGAATCCGTTCTATTATCACTGTTCAGAGAAAGCAAACGGACAGGGGGAGGATTATGTGAAATTCACATTCCGCTGCGCATACGATACGCGTGAGGCAATGATACGCGAAGGATTATTATCAGAAAGAGAAAAGATAGAACTTGTATACAACGATTTTAATGTTATTGAGGACGGCAAACGTCCATATGTAAAGAAGCTTGTTGAGCATCTCAACAGCGGCGACGTGCAGCTGTGCGATTCCGTGGGATGCCAGGGATATCTTGGGGCATACCAGAAGCAGCAGGGATGTCTGGAACAGAGCTGGGTAGACAAGACGACAAAGACGATAAAGGAATTCTCAAGCATGGAACCGAGCGTGCATGTACAGCTTACCGAGATGGCCATGCGTAATTTTGACTGGGATGCGCTTGAGGACCACGGAGATTTTGCGGCAAGGCTGTTCAACGGTCTTGCGAATATTAACTCGGAGACAAATAATTCATTCACAAGCATGTCGATGTGGGCTTTCATAGACGACCCATGTTTCAACAAGGTAGATGACTCGTTTGACTACTGGCAGTATGGGCCGTTCAGCGGAATGTTTGATGACGTATACAGGGTAAAGCCTGCATTCACATTTGCTCATGATATTTTAAGCAGATAGAAGATATACGCGTCATATGTACATGTACGCTGATGTGATGTATTAATATTGTAATATGTTTGCGCCGGGCGGCCCTGCGGGGTTGTCCGGCGTTTTAACAGTATAAATTTTTTTAATTTTTAATCTTTTAATCACTTGACGTATGACGTTACTAAAATTATAATAAGTATTACGTAGTTATACGTAGCAATTATACTGGAGCATAGAAGACTGACCGCTCAGTATAAGCGCTGCGCACAGCCGTAGATGGAATTTTACCGCTTTTGCGGATGCGGTCTGTGCGGATACTCGCGGCAAGCTTCATTGTCCGTGAATATAAACGTAAATTGGAATGGGAGATGATTAAAATGGCTAGGACGGGAAGGCCAAAGGGAACGAATAATAAGGATATAATCTGTTCGATGAGAATGGATTCCGCAACTAAGGAAAGACTTGAGCAGTACTGTAAGAAGATGAATGTGGTGAAGTCTGAGGCGCTTAGACATGCCATAGACCTTCTTGCACAGGAAAACACGGATAATTGAACATGTACAGGCATTTGGTTGATGAGCTTTCTTGTAGGCATACGCTTTGCGATGCGGATATGAGAAAGCTTATTAGCAATACGGATGATTGTGATGTAAGCTACCTCATGGAGAAAGCGCGTGAGGCCGCCGGAAAAGTATATGGAAAGGACATATATATTCGAGGGCTTATAGAGATTTCCAACTACTGCAGGAATAACTGTTATTACTGCGGTATAAGGAGGGGAAATGACAGGGCGGAAAGATACCGCCTTACAATGGCGGAGATAAGGGAATGTATTGATTACGGCTATCAGCTCGGGTTTAGGACATTTGTGCTTCAGGGCGGGGAGGACGCCGCTCTTACAGATGATTTTCTGACAGAAATAATAGGGGCGGTAAAGACGCAATATGATGACTGCGCCATCACTTTGTCAATCGGCGAGAGGACGTATGACAGTTATGTGAGATTATACGACGCCGGTGCCGACAGATATCTGCTTAGACACGAGACGGCCGACAGCGGGCATTACGGAAAGCTTCATCCTGCGGACATGAGCTATGAAAACAGGATAAAGTGCCTTATGCAGTTAAAAGAGATCGGTTATCAGACAGGGTGCGGCATGATGATTGGTTCTCCGTATCAGACTGTTGACAATATTATTAAGGACATAAGATTGATAGAGAGGCTGAAACCGCATATGGTGGGATTAGGGCCTTTTATTCCGCATAAAGATACTCAGTTTGCGGACTATGCGGAAGGCTCCGCGGCATTGACTCTAAAGATTATGTCGGTCATAAGGATTATGCAGCCCGACGTGCTGCTGCCGTCCACAACCGCGCTTGAAACGATTGTTGGCGACGCCCATAAAACCGGAATACTGGCGGGCTGTAATGTCATCATGCCGAATCTTTCGCCGGAGCATGCAAAGGAAAAATATATGCTGTACAACAATAAGGCTGTCAGCGGTTCTGAGGATGCCTCGGGACTTTCGGTTCTGAGGGCGAATATGGAAAGCATAGGATACAATATTGTAACCGGACGTGGAGACTGTAAGAGGCCGGGTGTGAAAGGAATGTTACAGGATGTATGATGTAAAATCGATGAAGGCGGAGGAGTTTATTAATCATGACGAAATAATGGAGTCGCTTAGATATGCCGACGCCAACAAAGATAATGTTGAACTTATAGACAAGATTATAGAGAAGGCAAAGCTAAGAAAGGGACTTGACCATCGCGAGGCGTCGGTGCTCCTCGCATGTGATATACCGGAAAAGATAAGCGAAATATATAATCTGGCGGAACAGATTAAAAAAGACTTTTACGGCAACAGGATTGTAATGTTTGCGCCGCTATATCTTTCAAATTACTGTGTAAATGGATGCGTGTACTGTCCGTACCATATGAAGAACAAGCATATACCGCGAAAAAAGCTTACGCAGGAGGAGGTTGCGAAAGAAGTGACCGCCCTGCAGGACATGGGCCATAAGCGTCTTGCAATCGAAGCAGGGGAAGACCCCGTGAATAACCCGATTGAGTATATTCTCGCATGTATTGATACAATATACGGTATAAAACATAAGAACGGCGCGATAAGAAGGGTCAATGTCAATATAGCCGCCACAACTGTTGAAAACTACAGAAAGCTGAAAGATGCGGGAATAGGAACCTATATACTGTTTCAGGAAACCTACCATAAGGAAAGCTACGAAAAGCTGCATCCGACCGGGCCAAAGCATGATTATGCTTACCATACGGAGGCTATGGACAGGGCCATGGAGGGCGGAATTGACGATGTAGGGCTTGGAGTATTGTTTGGACTTGAACTGTACAGATATGAATACTGCGCCCTTTTGATGCATGCAGAGCATCTTGAGGCCGTGCACGGAGTAGGGCCGCATACGATATCGGTTCCGAGGATTAAGAAAGCCGACGATATAGACCCGTCGGCATTCGACAACTCAATAAGTGATGAGATATTCTGCAAGATAGCCGCGCTTATCAGGGTGGCGGTTCCGTATACCGGAATGATTATCTCCACAAGAGAGACGGAAAGCGTCAGGGAGGAGATAATAAGACTTGGAGTGTCGCAGATATCAGGAGGCTCCAGGACGAGCGTCGGAGGCTATACGGAGGAGGAAAGGCCGCATGACACGGAACAGTTTGACGTGTCTGACCAAAGGACGCTTGACGAGGTCGTTAACTGGCTTATGAAATCCGGTTATATCCCTTCGTTCTGTACGGCATGCTACAGGGAGGGCAGAACGGGCGACAGGTTTATGTCGCTGTGTAAGAGCGGGCAGATACTGAACTGCTGTCATCCGAACGCGCTTATGACCTTGAAGGAGTATCTTATGGATTATGCCTCGCAGGACACGAGAGCGGTTGGAGAGAAGCTTATTGAAACCGAACTGGGTAAGATACCGAATGAAAAGGTTCTTTCAATATGCAGGGATAACCTGAAAAAAATTGAGGAAGGAAGCAGGGATTTCCGTTTCTGATATTTACATAATAGAATTATGTGCGAAGCGCCGGTACGTACGCCGATAAGCTGATTCATGCGGTATGGCGGATGAATCAGGTACGGACGTTACGCATACATGGATGATACACTTGGGGTGAATGGAATGAGTCTTAATGAAACACATTCGGCAGAGAGAATACATATAGGTTTTTTCGGCAGCAGAAATGCCGGCAAATCAAGTCTAGTTAACGCCATAACCGGACAGCAGGCGGCTGTTGTTTCAGACGTCGCAGGAACTACGACCGATTCCGTAAGAAAAACAATGGAACTTCTTCCAATCGGACCGGTTGTAATAACGGACACGCCGGGTTATGACGATGAAGGCGAACTTGGAAGCAAGCGGGTTCTCGCCGCAAAGCGCGTTATGAATATGACGGATATTGCGGTTCTTGTAGTCGACGCCGCCAAAGGTTTTGGAAAGACGGAGAGAGAACTTACTGAGATATTTCGTGAGAAAGAGATTCCGTTTATAACGGTGTACAATAAGTCCGATTTGCTTGCATCCGTACCCGAACCGTCGGACGGTGAAATATATGTAAGCGCGCTTGGCAACGTCAATATAAACGGGCTGAAAGAAATGATAGGAAGCTTGAATATTGAACAGAATAAGATGAACTATGTTTCAGATTTTGTAAGCAGCGGCGATTATGTTGTTCTGGTTGTGCCGATAGATGCGTCGGCTCCAAAAGGAAGGCTGATCCTTCCGCAGCAGCAGGCTGTCAGGGAGATTCTTGACGCAGGGGGACAGGCAATTGTCGTCAGGGAATATGCGCTTGGAAAAACTCTTAGCTCAATCGGAGTCAGGCCGGCGCTTGTCATAACCGACAGTCAGGTGTTTGAACAGGTTGACAGAGAGATGCCGGCTGGTATACCGCTTACTTCATTTAGCATTCTCATGGCGAGATATAAAGGATTCCTTGATATGGCGGTGAAAGGCGCAAAAGTGGTTGACAGTCTGCGCGACGGTGACAGAGTGCTAATCAGCGAGGGTTGTACGCACCACAGGCAATGTAACGATATAGGAACGGTCCGGCTGCCGGGCTGGATAAGAAAGCACACCGGCAGGGATATAGAGTTTGAATATTCAAGCGGCCATGGTTTCCCTGACGACGTATCAGGCTACAGCCTTATAATACACTGCGGCGGATGCATGTTAAACGACAGAGAAATGAGATACCGTATGAAATGTGCGGCTGACCAGGGAGTGCCGGTAACGAACTATGGACTGATGATAGCGTATATGAAAGGTATTTTGGAAAGAAGTATACAGATTATTTACAGCTAATTTATATAATATATTAAGGAGGAATTACTTATGGCAATGAACAAAGCTGATATCACGAAAACAATCGAGGCAGGAAAGGCGATTCTTGGTATTGAGTTTGGCTCAACAAGAATCAAGGCCGTGCTCATAGGGGAGGATAACGCGCCTATCGCACAGGGCAGCCATGACTGGGAGAACAGGCTTGAGGACGGTATATGGACATATTCGCTTGACGATATATGGTCAGGACTTCAGGATAGCTACGCAAATATGGTAAAGGATGTTAAGGAGCAGTACGGCGTAGAGGTAAAAAATCTTGCTGCAATAGGATTCAGCGCGATGATGCACGGTTATCTTGCGTTTGATAAAGACGACAACCTGCTCGTACCTTTCCGTACATGGAGAAATACAATTACCGAGGAGGCTTCTGAAAAGCTCAGCTTTATGTTTGAGTTCCACATTCCTCAGAGGTGGAGTATAGCCCATCTGTATCAGGCCATACTTAACGGAGAGGAGCATGTTAAGGATATTGCGTTCCAGACAACGCTTGCGGGATATGTTCATTGGAAACTTACCGGAAGCAAGGTTCTCGGCGTCGGAGAGGCTTCGGGTATGTTCCCGATCGACAGCGGAACCGGAGATTATGATAAGACTATGATGCAAAGGTTTGACGACCTCATAGCTGATAAAAAATTTGACTGGAAACTCTCAGAAATTCTTCCTAAGGTTTTAACAGCGGGTGATGACGCCGGAACGCTTACTGCGGAAGGCGCAAAGCTGCTTGACGTCTCGGGAACGCTTGAGGCAGGTACTCCGCTCTGCCCGCCGGAGGGCGACGCTGGAACGGGAATGGTTGCAACGAACAGCGTTGCGGTGCGCACGGGAAATGTGTCGGCCGGTACGTCGGTATTTGCCATGGTTGTACTTGAGAAAGCGCTTTCAAAGGCGTATGAGGAAATTGACCTTGTAACAACGCCTACCGGACATGCGGTTGCTATGGTACACTGTAATAACTGTACGTCAGATCTTAATGCATGGGTGAATATATTTAAGGAGTTTTCAGAGGCGTTCGGTGTTGAAGTCGATATGAACAAGCTGTTTGGAGTGCTTTATAATAAAGCGCTTGAGGGAGACGCAGACTGCGGCGGTCTTCTTGCATACAACTATTTCTCAGGAGAGCATATTACGGGATTTGAGGAAGGAAGACCATTATTTGTCCGCACGCCTGACAGCAGCTTCAGCCTTGCAAACTTCATGAGAGTACACCTGTTTACGTCGCTTGGAGCTCTTAAGACCGGTTGTGATATACTTCTTAAGGAAGAGAAGGTTAAGGTTGATAACATAACCGGACACGGCGGATTATTTAAAACAAAAGGAGTAGGCCAGCAGATTCTTGCGGCAGCCATGAACTCGCCTGTTTCTGTAATGGAGACTGCCGGTGAGGGCGGTGCATGGGGAATTGCGCTTCTTGCTTCTTATATGGTGAATAAGGGCGGCAGGACGCTTGATGATTTCCTTAACGAGGATGTGTTTGCCGGTGAGGCCGGAACAAAGATGGAGCCAAAGCAGTCTGACGTTGAAGGCTTTGACAGATTTATTGAAACCTACAAGGCGGGACTTGCGATTGAGAGAGCGGCAGTGGACGTAATGAAGTAATATAATGTTTGACGCACAAAATACCGATAAGCAGACGATTTTCGTAGAAAATAAGCGGATTTCTGATGTTTTAGGATTGAGTAAGCGCGATATGCGCAGCAATCCGTATCATTAAGAAGAATGTGCAGGAGTGAAAGCATTATGTACAGGATAATGATAGTAGAAGATGACGCCGGGATATCAAACGCAATTAAGAACGGTCTGGGCATGTGGGAGATTGAGGCGCGGTGCGTTGAGAACTTCAAAGATGTCGTGGGGGAAGTTGCAGAGTATAAACCACATCTGGTACTGCTTGACATAATGCTGCCATTCTATAACGGTTACCACTGGTGTACGGAGATTAGAAAAGTATCAAAAATACCTATTATATTCCTTTCCTCCGCCTCCGACAATATGAATATTGTAATGGCAATGAATATGGGGGCGGATGATTTTATAGCGAAGCCGTTTGATTTGGGGGTTCTTGTCGCAAAGATTCAGGCGGTTCTTAGGAGAACCTACGATTTTACGGCTTCGATTCCTATTATGGAGCATAATGGAGTGATGCTCAATATGGAGGACAGCTCAGTGACATACAATGGGGAGCGGATTGAGCTTACAAAAAATGAGTACAGGATTATGCTGTCACTTATGGAGAGCAGGGGAAAGGTTGTAAGCAGGGAGAGGTTAATGGAAAAGCTTTGGGAGTCGGACAGCTTTGTGGATGAGAACACGCTTACCGTCAATATCAACAGACTCAGGAAAAAGCTTGATGCAGCGGGAATTCATAAATTCATATCGACAAAGCATGGAATTGGTTATATAATTCAGTAATAATACCGGTGTGTTTCATTTTCTGCACATGTGGTATTCATGATTGGATTATAGTACAGAGGTGTTGTATGGGTTTATTGTTTCGGTATGTAATGTATCATAAAAAGCTTATTTTTTTATACGCCGCATTTTGCGGCATTTTCTGTTTTTCTTTTTATCTGTATCATATTCCTGTAAAGGCAGCGGCATATCCCGCCGTAGTATGCGCCGTTATTTTTATTGCAGCGGCATGTATTGACTATGTGAAAGTATATGAAAGGCATAAAGTTCTGCGAAGGTTATGCAGCATACCTGATAATATACTGGACGAGCTGCCGGAGTTTACCGATTATTATAATGACTATGGAGAAATAATTGAGAGCATGTGTATTGAGAACAGGAGGCTTAATACGGAGCTGACAGGCAGATATGCCGATATTATTGACTATTTTACCGTATGGGTACATCAGATTAAGGTTCCGATATCGTCAATGTATCTGGCGCTGAAAAATGAGGATAGCGCTGAGTCGAGAAGGCTGCAGGCCGGATTAAAACGAATCGAGCAGTATGTAGATATGGTTCTTACTTATCTGAGGCTTGAATCCGAAAGTACCGATTATGTCATTAAAGAGTATGATATTGACGATATAATCAGGCAATCGGTCCGAAGAATGTCTGGAGAATTCATATATAGAAAGCTTTATCTGCAATACAGTGAGACAGGCAAAAAGGTCGTAACAGATGAAAAATGGCTCGGTTTTGTCATTGAACAGATTCTTTCGAATGCGCTAAAGTATACCAAAGAGGGCGGAATAAAAATATATATAAACGATATAGGACAGATATGTATCGAAGATACAGGCATTGGAATTGCAAGCGAGGATTTGCCGCGTATATTTGAAAAAGGCTATACAGGGTACAATGGGAGAAGCGACAGGAAGGCGAGCGGAATCGGATTGTATCTGTGCAGGAGGATATGCAGCAATCTCGGACACAGTATTGAGGTTCTTTCAGACGATGGTCAGGGTACTATAGTGCGTATAGGTCTTGGCAGAGAGGAATATGAGTTTGAGTAGACGAACTATCAGCTTTGCCTGCAGCTTTTCTGTCAAGAAAGGTTCCTGCGCTGTTTGGATAAGTCTAATCGGTTGTTCAAATGTATCTTACTTTTTGGGATAAATAGAAAGTAAATTATTAGCGGCAGGGAGAAAGATTTCCCCCTGCCGCTGTCCACATAATACTGATAGGATATGTTTCCTTTCAGCTTATTGCATTTTATAAGACCTGTTTTGTAATGGATGATTCATATACGCTCACGTGGATTATGTGGCATTATCGGGCTGTACAATTGATACTTTAATGTCCGATATTATAAGGTTCTGAATCTTAACGCCCCAGCCGGCTTTTAAAGTGATGCGGTTACAATCCCTTCCCTTTGCGATAATATCAACCGTTCCCGCAAAAGAACCGTCTGAATTGACTTTTGGATTGAGGAATACCTGACTGTTTTCGACGAAATCGCCTGAACCTTCACCGCCCTGAGGCGTGGTCCATATCCTGAAATCATTCGTACCCCACTTAGGACCTGAAACCGTAACTCTTAGTTTCTGGCCCGGCGATACCGTTATTGGCAGCGGGATGTACATAAATGTTGAATCACCTTGTCCTGTACGCGTGTCGTTAATTGAAATTGTATCGGCGTCAATATCGTATGAACCGATGAATGAAGGGTCAAAATGCGTTCCAGACAAAGCGACCTGTTTTACCGGGTTCTCCGTCGGAGCGGGCGTAGGCATAAGATGTGAAGCCGCTTCAACCGTGACGGACTCGGCTTTGGTCCACATTTCATTGTTAAGGTCGATATGCATTACCGGGCGAATTCCGCCGCCGGCATTGACGGCAATATAACCTGTGAGGTCCGCGTAACCTTCGCTTGCGATATAACAAACGTCATATGGCATGCTGCCGGCAGAGCGCAGCCACCACCATCCGTTGCCTGAATATTCGCCTGAATCGTTCGTCCATGCGCCCATTCCTTTGGCATAATCAGTATTTTTTGCCTGTCTTGTTATGGATTTGCCATCTGTGTGAATGGAAAATCCATAATCTTTATTGACCGAATCCTCGGCTGACAACAGGGATATGTTGTCTGATTCCGTTTGGATAATAGAACTGCGCTCATTATCCGTAAACGCTGTCGAATAAAAATCTTCGTTCAGCCATTGGCGGATGGAACTGTCCTCCCATGTGATGGAATGGCAGTTTTCATTGTTGAACCGGCGGCTGTCAAGATTCATGTCGGCAATTAACAAGGCGTTGCTTCCATCCAGTGACAATATACGCCACTGAATCGGTTCCATTTTGTAATACTTACCGCCGTGATATATCATTTTCGTGTTATCCGAGTCCGTATATTGTGTATCATTTGCCGGATTTTTAGGCGGCTGTTTCGGAGTATACAGACTCTGATAGTATGAACCGAAAGTTATGCAGTCCCACGTAAGGTTTTCGCCCTCCGAATAAGGGGCTCTAACATCGTATTGTCCGGGAGCGGTTGTAGGCGTAGGAACAGGCGTCTTTGCGGGCGTCGGTGTCGCCGTAGGGACTGGCGTCGCCGTATGCTGCGGATTCAAATCTTCGTCAGTAGGATTTTCCTTGTCGCAGAAAATCAATGATTTTATAGTTATAGTAATCGAACTTCCCTCTGTCATCTGGTTCGGGTTAAAGATTTGGAATCCCCTTATACAGCCGCCGACACAGTCATTGGTGACTTTGAATATAAGCGTATTTTCAGTATCAGATTCGACAATCTTTTGACCCCAGTCCGGATGTTTTCCGGCATTTTGGTTACTGCTTCCGGCCATCTCAGTGTCATACAGCGCATGGCCAAGGTTTCCGCCCGTACTTGTATATTTGAGAACAACGGATTTGTAGTTGCTGTAATATATCTGTGCGTTGTCGGGCAGATAAAAGTTAAGCGCCGCATACTGATTTGTAAATGTTACCGTTATTGAACCGTCGGGATTGTTGACAATAGAGGCTCCATTTGCGGATTCATTGTGAACAGCACCGTCAGCAGTGAAATCTACAGTATTGACTGGCAGAGCAGTTTCCGACGGTCTTTCATACTTCGGAGGCGTAGATGTCGGAGCGCTGGTCGGTTTCTCGGTTGGTTTCGTAGTCGGGGCGCTGGTCGGTTTATCGGTTGGTTTCATAGTCGGGGCGCTGGTCGGCTTCTCGGTTGGTTTCATAGTCGGAGCGCTGGTCGGCTTCTCGGTTGGTTTTATAGTCGGAGCGCTGGTCGGCTTCTCAGTCGGCTTTATAGTTGGAGCGCTGGTCGGTTTCTCGGTTGGTTTCATAGTCGGAGCGCTGGTCGGCTTCTCAGTTGGCTTTTTAGTCGGAGCGCTGGTCGGTTTTTCAGTTGGCTTTTTAGTCGGAGCGCTGGTCGGCTTCTCAGTTGGCTTTTTAGTCGGAGCGCTGGTCGGTTTCTCAGTCGGTTTTTCAGTTGGATTGCTTGTCGGCTCGTCTGTAGGATTGACCGTTGGCTCATCCGTAGGATTCATGGTTGGCTCCGGTGACGATACAGGCGTATCTGTTGTTGCCGGCGGCTGTATGCCACCTTCTGAAGGAATGGTTGGTACAGGGGCATTGGTTTGAACAGGTTCATTGTTAAATGCCTGATTGTAGTCTTCTCCATTATTATGTATTACCTGAATTTTGCAGACGGCTTTTTTCTTTGTTCCTCTTACAGTTACAGTTATTTTTGCATTTCCGGTTCTTATTGCTTTTACAACACCCTTTTTGGAAACTTTGGCAACCTTTTTTTTGCTGCTTTTCCACTTGAGCTTTTTCTGTGTTGTATTTTTGGGTTTAAATGAAGCTTTAAGCTTAAGTTTCGTTCCTTTTGGTAATTTGAAAGTTGAATGGTTCAGCACTATTTTTCTTAGTCTTACGGTCTTTTTTGCTGAGCTGGCCGTAATACCTGTCGAAAGAATAAGCGTAATAACCATCAACATACTTAAGAACCATGCTAATTGTCTTTTTACGTTTTTCATATTAATACTCTCCATTCTGAAGCGTCGTTTTTAGGAAGAAAACCACCGGGCAATCATTTGAGACGCTTCAAGTCAAACGATGTCCGGCCGTTATTTTTGGAATATCCGAAAAAACCTACACTTTCCCAATCATAAAAAATAATATCTTAGTAAGATTTATATCATAATTTCAGTGAATTGACAAGAATATTAGCATACAAAAATTGAGAAAAAACAGGTTGCCTTTTAGTTCTAAATATCATATAATTGTGTAAAAATTGATTAGGTGAAACAACAAATATATGTGTAGTAATGTCATTTATATTGTTTGAAACGGAGGTTAACATTATGTTGAAGAGTTTATGTGCGGCTGTCTTGTCAGTTGCCATGTCGGTCCATGTATTTTCACAGACGCCGGTGACGGTTCCTGCTGATAATTACGATGCGGGCATTGAGAGCGTGGCGGATGAAGACGGGAGTGCCCCGAATGCCGGCGCCGCTGAAAAAAGCATGCCGGCAGACGGAACGATTCGCCGGCCGGTATCGCCGGAACAGCCCATGTACATTATACATATTGATTCGTGGAATTATGCCGACCCGGCGAAGATTATTGAATTGATTCCGGAGGATTTGCTCCCGTACGTCGTGTTTAATATCTCGCTTTCAATCAACTGGAGCGATGAAGAACAGAGATTTATAAGGGTGCACGACGGATATGAAACGGCAAAATCATGGCTTAGGACATGCGCCGAGAAAAATGTGTGGGCAATGATTCAGCCTGCAAGCGGCGGCCTCTGTCATTTTCCGGATTATACGGAAAAAGATTATGATTTGGAAGGCACGCTGTTCGCGGAGTTCTTCAGGGAATATCCGAACTTTTTAGGATACAATTACTGCGAGCAGTTTTGGGGCTTTGATGGACGCTGGTCATCATGCGAAGACCGGTACAGGCATTTTGCCAATCTGTTAAAGCTCTGCAACAAATACGGCGGTTATCTTGATATCAGCTGGTGCTCGAATGAGTGGAGTCCGCCGATTAATCCTATTGCAATGCTTGAGAAGGTACCTGAATGGGAACAGGCCTGCCGTAAGTACTCACAGAATTATATTCTTGAGGAAAAATATACGCAGATATCTTACATAGCCGATGTGGAGAGTATCGTGTTTGGACAGTACATTGCAGGATACTGCGGTAATTTCGGCGTCAGATATGACGACAGCGGCTGGACGGATTCAACATGGAACGGTACGGGTGACGCAACCAAGGATGAATATAGGATGGCGACGGGAATCCCGATTCATCTTGAACGTATGGCTCTTAATGGCTGTACTGTAATTGACGGCCCTGAGCTTGTGTGGAACGATGACTTTAAGGAAGTAAGCCCTACGACTGACAGCGAGGGTTATAAGTCTCGGAAATGGGAGATGTACGACCAGTTCCAAAACGACATGCTTGATATGTTCAGAAAAGTCCTTGATAAGACAATACGGATTCCGACACGCGAGGAGGTTATTGACCGTACGAAAGTTGCCGTAATACAGGATGTGGAAACAGCAAGTGATAAGTTTGCTTATCCTGACGGTGAATTTCGGGATTTTGCATTTGAACATGATGCGTTTTACAGCACATATCCTACGTTGTTTGAAGGTCTGTACCGCAAGGACGGCGACGGTAATCTGAGAAAGAACCGCGATTTGTTTAAGCGTACGGGAAGATACCCTACTATACCTACAGTTCCGGAACTGTTAGATGATACTGCAAAATCAATTGAGAGGCCAATCAGCCAGACGTCAATTGATACGCGCTGGACGACGATACAGGCAAAACAGGATGAGTTCAACAATCTCTTTGCCGAGGAAGCATGGGGTAACTTCTATGCGGCGCGAAATGGAAACACGTGGGTGACGTATAACAACAATAAGAACGGAGCTGCATCGGGAGGATATTTCATACCGAAATATAATACGTGCGGACAGGTAGAACTTTCATATTCGGAATACGCCTCGGGTCTTATTAACGAGTATTCCGACCATATTGATTTTTATTTGAACAATTATGATGAAGAAAAACCGACAGAACTAAAAACCAATACGATAAAAATATATGGAGCTGCATCAAAGCCTTCGTATACATGTAAACGAAGGGGAGTTATTAAAGTAAGAAGTGAGGTTACCGAAGATTGGAGCAACGGCGTCTATACGCTTACAGTACGGCATAACGGTCCCGTTGATATTACTGTTACCTGCTCGGGCAGTGAAACTGACCGTCTTACGGAGTATAAGACGGCAACGCTTACCGCACCGGATTCACCTGCGATATACACAGGACCGCGTCAGTATGAGGGCGAATTCTTTGACAGCAAGAATATCGAAGGAAATGTTATAAACGGCTGCGACGATAAGACCATTACAAAGTACCAGGGCCAGGGATATGTGAAGTTTGGCACAAGGGCGGATGCTGCGGTTAAAGATACAGTGACAAACGATAAGGCCCAGAAAGTTAACATGACGCTGCGGTATTCTGTTACGGCTGATATTAATAATGTTGATTTGTATGTGAACGGCAGCAAGGTAACTACGCTTTCGCTTCCTAAGGGAGAATCATACAGTGACTGGAAAACGGTCACACAGGAGATAAACCTTATTGCAGGTGATAATAAGATTGAGCTAAAAGCAAATTCAGAGCTTGCGGGCAGCCTGTATATTGATAACTTTGTTATTGAATAGGCTGATTCGTGTCGTAGCTTGTTATTTTTACAAATTACACATGTATCAGATTGGCTTGGATAAAAACTATGCGGTTATTCAGGCCAGTCTGTTTTTAATTAGCAGGATAATCCGTCCTATAAATTAAACATTTATAAGCGCGCTGATGAAATCATAGCTTTTTAGTGCGTGCGCAGGAACATTGGAGTATTAAGAGAGAAGGGTGTTGTGTGGCGCGGAAATTATCGGAAATGAGCATGGAAGAATTGTGGGAGCTATTCCCTATAGTTCTTACGGAGCACAGGGATTGTTGGAAGACATGGTATGAGGAAGAACGGGAATCCCTTTGTAGTATATTTGACATGGAATGCGTAACGCGTATCAGCCATATAGGGAGTACGGCGGTTCCCACGATATGGGCTAAACCGATTATAGATATTCTTGTTGAGGCGGAACTTAAGGCGGATATGCAGGAAATAAAAAAAAGGCTCTGTAACCGCGGGTATATCTGTATGAGCGAATCCGGCGACAGAATATCTTTTAATAAGGGTTATACGGAAAACGGTTTTGCAAAAAAGGTGTTTCATCTGCACCTAAGATTATCAGGGGACAATGATGAACTGTATTTTAGGGATTATCTGATTGCATACCCGGACATTGCGAAAGAATATGAACGGCTTAAGCTTAACATTTGGAAGAAGTACGAGCATAACCGCGATGGGTACACGGATGCGAAAGCTGACTTTGTGAAAGAATATACGAGTATGGCGAGAAAGATATATACCGGAAAGTATTATTGAGGGCTTATTAGATGATGGAAGATAATAATATTTACCTTTTACGGACACAGAATACTGTCGGGAGTTTGTGTTTCAGATATTCGGCAACGCTTTTTAAATGTTGTTTTTGAAATATATGAAAAAGGAAATGAGGGAGAGAAAAAATGAGTGATATTTGGGACAAGTTATATAATGAAGCAAAACAGGTGCAGGACGGAAGAAATATTTCAGAGTACATAGAGGCGGGCGGAGTTGCGGCAGCCATTCTTTCTTCGTCGGGCAGGATATATACGGGCGTATGCGTTGACACATGCTCCACGCTTGGAATTTGCGCAGAGCGCAATGCAATCTTTAATATGATTACCAACGGCGAAAATGAAATATCGAAAGTAATCGCCATTATGCCTGACGGAAAGTCAGGGGCGCCGTGCGGAGCCTGCAGGGAGCTGATGGTGCAGCTTATGCCTGGAAATTATAACGCTATAGAAATTATGCTCGATTATGAAAATAAAAAGGTGATTACACTGGGTGAATTGACGCCGGAATGGTGGATTTGAATTCTACTAAACCGTAAGATTAAAAAAATGCGGAAGCCTTATTTATGCATGTTTGGCGGATTGATTTAATTGAGTTTACACCAATTTTTTAGAGCCTTAATATGACATGAAAATTAAATATTTGGAACATCTGAATAAGTCCATTATCAGTTATAGAAATATAGTTGATAGCGGGCTTATTTTAGTGCCTGAATATAGTTAGTTAATAACGCGCTATTATTGAAAACGTCTGTATGAGACTTACAGAGCGTCAGGAAAGGCAATATAAAGGCACATATCAATTACTTATTGAAAAACACATTTCATTGACGAAATGGCAGAAAGGAGAAATAGATACGATGGCAAGAGTAAAAGTATTGTCAGCTTATAAGATGGCAAAACGCATATACAACAGAGAAGATAATGTTTACGACAAAAAAGTAATTACAAGGCAGTGATATAGAAACAAATACAAAATAAGATCTCCTTTAGTAGCAGTACCGAAATTAACAAATTTTGTTGACTTGTTCTAGGGCGTGTGTGCTTTCCCAAGCTGCTGGTTGGTTTCGTGTCCTGCCGCCCTTTTTTGCACCAGCGCTGTGCTGGTGGGCTTTGAGCAGAGTGGAATTAATGCCTAGATTTTCATAATCCGCATCTTTGTTTAAGGCATTGAAGATAGTCTGCAGCGTGCCGTCATCACTCCATTTGCAGAAGTGGCCGTAGACAGTCTTCCATGGACCATAGCGTTCACGCAGGTCGCGCCAGGCAGACCCACTCTGTGTAATCCACAGGATTGCATTGATAACCATACGGTTATCTTTCGGGGGGCGTCCGGTCTTCGCCGTTGGAAACAGATGCTTTATTTGGTTCCACTGGTAATCGCTTATTTCATAACGCTTAATTGGCATTTTATGTACTCCTATGGTTTTCTTTTATCATACATTATATTGCCAATTTATGCAATAAAGAGTTATCAGACACGCCCTAGCATAATTTATAATAGGTTGCTGAATGAAACTCAGAGGTTTTGTTATATAGATAATATTGAGAAAGCAAGAAGAATTGTAAACTCTGAAAAAGAAGAATTTATACTTAAATGTAAAAATAATGCAAAAAGCAGATATTTAATAAATATTACTTATACATAGGGTAGTGCAGGATTAAAATTTCAGTGTAAATAATAATTATTGTGAAGATAAAAGGTTAAAATCTAAAATTAATTTATTTTTGATTTGTAAAAAATTGTGGAAATTGCTCTAAGCATGTGATATAATAAATGTAAAATATTTTATGCGAGGATTTATATTATGGCACTTATTAAATGTCCTGAGTGTGGAAAAGAAATTTCGGATACAGCAAGTAGTTGCCCGAATTGTGGTTTTTCGATAAGAAAAAAACAAAAGAGTATCCATTTGAAAAAGCATATGATAAAAATAGTTATTATTGTATTTGCATTTTTATTATGTGCAGGTACATTTTGGAAATTGTGTGTTAATGAAAAATATCCGTTAGATTCTAAAACTATAGGAAGACAAATTACAGATAGTGAAATTAAACGTATTTCTAAAATTAAAAATGTACAATATCGTGACGATGGAAATTGGCAGACATTACGATATATAAAGGAAATCACGATGGAAGATATTTCAATGTCAAAAACCATTAATATAGAAGACAATAAGATTATCTCTGTTGGTATAGGGGTTACTCTTGTTACTGACGAAATGTCAGCATTTCAAAATGATACGATGCAAATAATGGACTCAAGCGCTGAATTGGAGAAAAAAGGGAGTAATATTTTTAAGAATTTAGTAAATGATGCAATTACGAAACATGGTGAAAATTACGAATATACTCAAGAACCATATGATGAACAGAGAAATCATGAAAAATATGAATGGGTGTTGGATAATGGTGTAATATATGGAATTACTGTATTATGGGGGAAAAATGATAATAATGAAATGATTCATTGTTCTGTTGAATGTCATTATATGAAAGAAGATTTATAATTTGTATCATGTAAAATAAAAACTGAAACATTTCAAGAAAAATGGGATTATGGTAAAACACTGTGGTCCTTTTTTTATGTCAACTTTTATTATAGCCTGTAAATATAAAGTCAAGCAAAATTTAGTGAACTTTGAAAATTTTATACAGGTTGAAAAATAAGCAAAATTCACTAGTTACTGTCAATTAATCGTTGGCAACTTTTTTCATACAGATTTTCTTTTACTGTAACATCTCAATTATTGTCAGTCCCATGTTTCTTAAAATCCAGCCATTGCAAGCAGTTTCTTATCCCTTGTATCTTTCCTTCCAATCCTACCATATGCCCGATCACAGGATATTCATATCCCTTTCCGTCTTTATTCGGTGCTTTTGCTGACTGTATAAGTCAATATGCCTAAAATGGGGATATACAGAATTATAAAGACTAATAACGCCCCACCCAAATTACATCCAATCTTACAAAACCGTAAGTTTTCCCCCTGGCATTGTAAGTAAATAAAATGGATAAAAAAAATTCTTTCTGTTAGTATAAAAGCGGATAAAATAATAAGTGACAGGAGGAACTAAACATGGGTATATTAGATGTAAGCGGCGTTAAAAAAGTGTACACGACCCGTTTTGGAGGAAATAAGGTCGAGGCGCTCAAAAATGTATCTTTCAGCGTGGAAGAAGGTGAGTTTACCGCGATAATGGGCGAGTCCGGCTCGGGAAAGACGACGCTCTTAAACATACTCGCGGCGCTTGACAAACCGACGCAGGGCACCGTTATACTTGACGGAAAGAATTTGTCGTCGATTAAAGAAAAAAATATGGCCGACTTTAGGCGGGACAATCTTGGATTCGTATTTCAGGACTTCAATCTGCTTGATACGTTTACGCTTGAGGACAATATATATCTTCCGCTTGTACTGGCAGGGAAAAATTACATGCAGATGTCGGCAAAGCTTGAGCCGATAGCGGATTTGCTCGGAATCACACAGTTACTTAGAAAATACCCTTATGAGGTATCGGGCGGACAGAAACAGAGAGCGGCGGTTGCGAGGGCCCTTATAACAGAGCCAAAGCTCATACTGGCCGACGAACCTACGGGGGCGCTTGACTCAAAAGCGTCCGGGGAGCTTTTGAAACTGTTTAGAAGCATTAACGGTACAGGAAGAACAATTCTTATGGTAACGCATTCCGTTAAGGCGGCAAGCAATGCCGACAGGATAATGTTTATAAAAGACGGAGAGGTGTTTCACCAGTTATACCGTGGAAATAATACGAACGAGCAGTTATACCAGAGCATTACCGATACGCTCACGCTGCTGCAGTCAGGCGGTGACAGATAATGAAAATAGGATTTTACGGAAAACTAGCATGGAGTGGCATTAAGAAAAACAGGCAGTTATATATTCCTTACATTATCACGTGTATCGTAATGATAAGCATGAGTTATATTGTAAGGTTTTTGTCGAAATCTGAAACAATTATGAATATGAGCGGAGGCGATTCAGTGAGCATGACCCTCGGGCTTGGAACAAATGTAATATTGATTTTTTCCGTTATTTTTCTGTTTTATACGAACTCCTTTCTTATGAGAAAACGTAAAAAAGAATTTGGTCTGTACAATATCCTGGGAATGAATAAGAAAAACATATGCCAGATTCTTTTCTGGGAGACGGCAATATACAGTGTTATTTCATATATACTGGGCATAATTTTCGGGATTACGCTTTCTAAAATTGCGGAGCTTATTCTTTTAAATATTGTGAATGGCAGCACAAGCATGGAGTTTACAGTATCATTCGGAGTGATATGTACCACCGCGTTAAGATATGTTGTAATTTTCAGTGTCATTTTACTGTGTAACCTGGTAAGGATTCGCTTTGTCAACCCAATAGAGCTTTTGCGAAGTGAAAATATTGGTGAGAAGCCTCCAAAGTCAAACTGGTTTTTAGGTATACTCGGACTTTCTATACTTGTGGCGGCGTATTGTATCGCGGTGTCTGTTGAGAATCCTGTCGAGGCCATGACATGGTTTTTTGTAGCTGTAATCATGGTTATTGCGGCAACTTATCTTTTGTTTGTCGCGGGTTCAGTTGTAATGTGCAGGGCGCTGCAGAAAAACAAAAGATATTATTATAAGCCGAATCATTTTGTTTCCGTAGCGTCAATGGTATACCGCATGAAGCGAAACGGCGCGGGACTTGCATCAATCTGTATACTGTCGACTATGGTGCTCGTAATAATGTCGACGACTTCAAGCATGTATTACGGTGCGGAAGATACGGTTAACAAAATGTATCCGAGAGATATTGCCATAACTACGGGATTTGCGAGTTATAAAGACTATAGGGATGAAGATATCGGAAGGATTAAAGAAAGAGTTGACGAATGTCTCACAAGGCGCAATATTGTGCCTGATAATATAAAAGAGCAGAGATATACTTACCTTTCCGGAATCATCTCGGGAAATATATACTACGGCAATCATAATGATAATTTATATGACAGTGAGTTAAATTTTTCTGATTTAAGCCAGATATGTGTAATATCGCTCGATGACTATAATACGGCGAACGACGCTGACGAAGCGCTTGGTAATGAAGAGATAATGATATATATTTCTAATAGCAGCACGCAGTACGGTTATGATACGTTTGAGATTAACGGGGCAGGGACATATAAAGTTAAGAAGAATGTGGAAGGTTTGGAGGAAAACCGTGGTTCCGTAAATACAATTTTTAAGACATATTATATAATTACGCCGGACCCGGCAGGTTTGGAAGATAAGCTCAAAACCGCGGCAAATGAAGAATATGAGGGTTATGGCGATAATATGAGTTGGTACTACGGGTTTGATCTTGACGTGGATGAGAAAACAAGAAATACCGTTTACCGCGAGCTTGAGGACATTATGGAAGAGTGTTCAGTTGAACTTGGGGACGACATATCATATCATTCCTATAGCGTGTACAATAAGGAAGTGGAAAAAAGAGATTTTTACGGAATGAACGGCGGCCTGTTATTTTTAGGTATTATGCTAAGTATCGTATTCCTGTTTGCGGCCGTGCTGATAATATATTATAAGCAGATATCAGAAGGGTATGAGGATAGGCACAGGTTTGTAATAATGAAAAAGGTCGGTATGAATAACAGGGAGATAAGAAAATGCATTAACTCACAGCTTTTGACTGTATTCTTTCTGCCGATTATTATGGCGGCGCTGCATCTGGGATTTGCGTTTCCGATGCTTAGAAACATACTAAATATGATGTTTATGACGAATGCACTCGTTCTTATTGTGACAACGGCCGGAACGCTTGCGGTATTTGCCGTTGGTTACGCCATTGTATACTATGCAACGTCAAAACTGTATTATAAAATAGTGAGCAGTGATTAAGAAAAAAGGAGCAGACGGATGATACAGTACACGAATTATGTCTATTCAGGATATCACGACCATCCGCCATCAATTGTAATTATCTGGCCCGTCATATAAGGCGTCTGTCTTGAGACGGAATATATGAGCCCTGCGGCCTCGTCGGGTGTTCCTGCCCGGCCGCAGGGTATATCTTCGCATATACTTACAAGTTCATCCGCGCTGAATACGCTGTTCATATCGGTGTCGATAAGCCCGCAGGCGACTGCGTTGACAGAGACGCTGCTGGGGGCAAGTTCTTTTGCAAGCGCGCGTGTAAAGGCGTTAACGGCGCCCTTTGATGCGGAGTAGGCCACTTCACATGAGGCTCCAAGGCTTCCCCAAATGGATGAAATGTTAATTATGCAGCCGCTTTTATTTCTTACCATAGAGGGAACAAATTCTCTACAACAGTAGAAAACAGAACTGAGATTAGTGTTAATAATATTGTTCCAGTCGTTGTCAGACATATCGGTCAGCAGACCGACGTATGACACTCCGGCGTTGTTGATTAGTATATCGACGGAGCCGAATTCTTTGGCGGTAAGCCCTGCAAGCTGTTTCACATTTGATGAACTGGACAAATCCCCGGTGTAGGCGAGGCAGGGACATCCGAAAGACGTTACGGCGTTCTTTACATCTTCAAGCATTTGCGTGTTTTTATTACATGTTATCACAAGGTTGTAACTGTCTGCATCATGAGTTTTTTTATCGCAAATATGTGCATCGCAGCCGTCTTTGCCGCAATTGTCTTCGTTAAAATGGCATGTATTGGCGCTTTCTTTTGCAAAACGCAGCGCCGCGGCTTTTCCGATACCGCGGGACGCGCCTGTAATCAAAACGGTTTTTTTCATATTTTCCACAATTGTTCCTTTCAAAAAGTATATGCATTTTTCTATTTCAAAATAATATAAGCGCATAAACCGTCATTTCATAACTGCTTTTATATCGTTAGAGATAGAGAGATATATATAGAATAGCCCTTTTCCTAATCAATATCAATAAAATTTGTCTTTTTTAAGTGTTTGTGGTAGAATATACCGTGGTTAAGGTTTGTTTATTCAGATTCATTTGAAAGGGTATAAGATGGATAAAGCAGGTTCCGTAACAGAAAAAAAGAATAATCAGGGCCTAATAATAGGTTTTTTCTTTATGCTGTCTATTACTTTTATTATGTTTTTAATAATCCGGTGGATAACGAACGCCCAGATATTTAAAACATTTAAAAGCAATATCATGTCTGACATCGAAGTTACTTCAGCTCAGTTTGACAATATAATAGATTCGGATATTATGATTTTGTCTGAGACAGCAAGGATTATTGCGGCAAATGAAGAAATGAAAGGCAGCAGGACGTCCGACCTTCTAAAGAGTGTGGAGGAAGGAAGCTGTTTTTCGCAGTTATATCTCGTGTACAGCGACGGCAAGGTTATTGACAGTAGTATGCAGGAAAATGATTTGGATATTGACAGCATATCGGGAATCTTCAGTAGTACCGGCGGAGTAGAAAAAAACAGGGTGGTATCGGAAAACAGCCTTTTAATTCACGTTCCGGTTATAGAGGGCAATGTAGAGCTTGTGGCGTTGTACGACAATTCGCTTTTTGTCGGCCGTTCCGGTATGGCTGATGCGGATATATATTCTGAATATGTGCTTTTTGATTCCACAACAGGTGAAACTGTAATAGATGTGAATAATGGACGGATAAACGAAAACAACGTTAATTATTTTGATGAGATGGAAAATACGCGTTATTATAAAGGATACAATTATGCGGATATGAGGAGAGATATACTCAATAGGCAGACCGGAATTGCCGCGTATTACGATAATGGAGGAGAGCTTCTTTATGCCTGTTACAGTCCGCTGAATAACGGAAATCTGTATGTGATGCAGATTATTTCCGAAGACGTTATTATGCAGTCGTCGAGCGGGCTTAGGAACAACATAACGGCTGTTCTCATGGTTCTTGTATTAATATATCTGCTGCTTCTTCTATTTACAATATATATCAACAGGAAAAGAGATAAGGAAAATCAGGAAATTAAAATGCAGGTCCGGGTAGCGGAGCTTGCAAACGAGGCAAAAACGATATTTTTATCAAATATGTCGCACGATATAAGGACGCCGCTGAACGCGATAGTAGGTCTGGCGGATATATGTGAGATGAATGCGGATAACCCGGACCGTGTCAGGGAGTGTATAAGCAAACAAAAAGCCGCGTCGGAACATCTTATGACGCTTATTAATGACGTGCTTGAAATGAGCAAGATAGAGAGCGGCAAGGTTGCGTTTATTAACAGTGAGTTTAATATCGGAATATCAATCCATAATATAGTCATGCTGGTTCAGCAGAGGATGCTTGACAAAAAACTAAGGTTTAACGTGGCTGTCAACAATCTCGTCCACGAGGATGTCATAGGCGATGAGCAGAGAATTAACAGGGCTGTGTTAAATATAATAAGTAACGCCATAAAGTTTACCGATGTCGGAGGGAAGGTGTCGGTAGTAATTGACGAGGCGCCATCTCAGAAAGAGGGTTATGCGGATTACTCAATAACAGTTAAAGATACGGGAATAGGAATGACTGAGGAATTTGTAAAGAGAATATTCATTCCGTTTGAGAGGATGCACGACTCGACTGTGAGCCAGATAGACGGCGCGGGTCTTGGAATGACGATAGCGCACGACCTTATAGAGAGTATCGGAGGAGATATTCAGGTCAGCTCAAGGCTTGGCTCGGGAACGACAATTACTATTAATATTCCGCTTAAGATTGCGGGAGAGGGCGTTATACCCGAACAGTATAAACCTGTCGTTGAACACTATAATGGACAGTTTGTCATAGTAGTTGACAATGATGTTATAATGGTTGAATGGATGGACAGACTTTTGTCTTCTTTGGGACTGAAATGTATATCGACGACCAGCGGGGCAGATGCTATAGATGTGGTAAAGAAGATGCACGAGGCGTCGCAGCCTATTGCGCTTATGATATTCGGCTGGAAGATGCCTAAGATGAGCGGACCCGAGCTTGCCGTGCAGATGAGGGCGGTAGTTGGAAACGATATACCTATTATACTGCAGACGGCTTATGAGTTTAATGAAAATGACGACGAGCTTAGGACGGCCGGAATTAATAAGATTCTTGTTGAACCTATATTCAGAAGCGACCTCATGGAAGTGTTTTACGAGATGGTGAATGGAGGAAATGACAGCAAAATGGCGTTTCCTGATTTTGGCGGAAGAAGGGTGCTTCTTGTTGACGACCACAAAGTCAACGCCGAGATTATAGCGGAATATCTTAATTATACCGGTATCGAAGTCGATATTGCGTATGACGGAAGCGAGGCCGTCGATAAGATTCAGATGACGCCGGACGGTTATTATGACCTTATTTTCATGGATATAAGGATGCCTAAGCTGAACGGATATGAGGCTACAAGACAGATTAGGGCTATGAGGAGCGATTATACCCTGAACATACCTATAATTGCGTTGTCAGCCAATGCATTTATTGAGGATAAAAAGAATTCAAAGGCCGCCGGTATGAACGGTCATCTTGCCAAGCCCGTAAAATACGAGGAAATATATGCGGAGCTTAAAAAGTGGTTTTAGAGCGTGTTTGAAAATTCATTCCCGCCATCTGCGTCCCCCGCTTTGCGGTATATTTACGCCAAATTCAGTCAACGTAGCCCGCTACGCTTCCCTCATTTGGCACAAATCTTCCACAAAGTGTGAAACGCATCTGGCAGAAAGCAATTTTCAAACACGCTCTAGGAAAGGAAAAATATTATGGCTAAGAAAAAAAGTGTAGGTTTAAAAATTTTTGTAACAGTTATGAAATCATTTTGTGTTGTAATATTAATGATGCTTGTTGGAATAGCAAGTTATAAGTTTACAATGAAATATTACGAAGTCTACGCGGACGAGGAAAAGGGCAGCGATATAATTGATATTGTAAGCGACATAACGGCCGACGAGGTGTCGCGCAATATTATATATTCTGTCAATGCCGAGACGAAGAAAGTGGAAGCCATTGTTATTGAAGTGCTTAACACCCTGACGGGTAATCTGGATTATATAACTATACCGGACAATTTTCAGATGGAGATTAACACCGACATATACCAGAGACTGTATGCCGCCGGTGTGGATGTTCCGCAGGTATTGAGAATCAGCCAGATTAACAAGTATTTTAACGACGACACAGCATATGAATACGGAATCATACTGATTGAGAACAGTCTTGGAATAGATATAGGGTATTACACGACAATGCCGTCGGATACGTTTCATTCCGTGTTTGCAATGGATTCATCTACCGGCTGCTATAAGCTTACCGATACCGTTATTGCCGAAGCTGCGTCGGTTCCGGATGTTAGTGCAATGGAAAAGTTCATCAAGGACAAGTGTGAAGGATATACTACTAATATAAAGGTAAAAAGCAAGATAAAATACGCTGAATGTTATAAAAATGTCAATCCTGAGCTTATATACTACCACGTAGTTCCGGGGCAGGAAGCGGATGGAGCGTTCACGGTAGATTCCAAAGAAACAAAGACAATGTACTCACAGGTGCTTGGGGATTCCAAACATGAGGTTGCGCAGACCCAGGTAAAAAATATTTCATCGAAAGACAAAAAAATAAAGGTTCTGAACGGAAGCGGCGGCGACGGCATTGCCGCCAAAGTGAAAGGCATACTGGAAAAGGACGGATATAAGGTGTCTAAGATTGCGGATAATCCTGAATTAATTGACAACACCGTTATCCGGGTGAGCGAAGATGGTATGGGAAAAGATATTAAGACTTACTTCGAAAATGCGTCAATTGAGGTGGCAGAGCTAGAGGACGGCGTTGATATAATTGTTATTGTCGGAAAGGCGGACGCGCAGATATCGGCAGAGTAATAAGCCGCCGGATTTCGTAATCGGCAGGGAATGCGCCATGGCGCGTTCTTCATGAATATGAAAAACGCCGCGGATATAATGACAGAAGGGGGAGCATGTATGGGAATACTTGTTGACATAACAGGGTTGTCAGTAAATGTTATGACGGACAAAGAGCTGCTTGGACTTATGAGACTGTATCTGGGAAATGATTATATGAATATTATATATATGTTTTCAGTAGATACATGTAAAAGGCTTGCGGACAATGAAGAACTGTCAATACTGATGAATGATGCAGACCTTCGTTTGCCGGCCGAAAAGATAATACTTAATAAAAAATACAGGCATACTTACAGGGGAATTTCGAAAAGCTACATGAGCTTTCTATATATGCTAAAATGCAAGGGCCTGGTGAATAACCTGTATGTAATCGGCAAAAATACAAAGCTGACAGAGATGCTTGTAAAGGTATTTGTCAGCCAGAATGAAAATATAAATATATGCGGCAGCCATTCAATAGATTTGGAGGACAGCAAGGAAAGCGTAGTAAACGACATCAACAGCCATGCGCCTGATATTATAGTAGTCGCCCTTGATACGCCTGATGTACAGGAATGGATTGAGAATAACAAACAGATGTTAAACGCGAAGCTTTGCGTGGGCTTATGCGATATATCGGAAACGGTGGTAAAAGAAAATGTCGAACCGCCAAGATGGATTCGGGCGATGATGTTAGGCAGGCTGTACAATTATATCATTAGGAGAAAATATACGGAAAGCAGGAAGAAAGAGCGTATATTTCAGACGCTTCTTACAGAATATAAAGATAAAAAGGGGTGATTTATCTGAATATTCTGCATGGGGCCGGGAAATTGGCAAATTATATAGTAATAGCTGTTGGAGTTGGCCTGATGGCCGTCGGGGTACGTTTTATATACGAGCCACTTAATATGGTTACCGGCGGTGTGTCAGGCTTTGCCATTATAGTTAAGAGATTTACCGGGGGGATTGTAGAGGGAGGCCTGCCGATATGGATTACTACAGGTGTAGTCAACATTCCGCTTTTTATAAAGGGATGGCATGTAAAAGGCAGGGGATATATACTTCGTTCCCTCTACGCCACAGTATTATTCACGGTGCTGTTATCAGTAATTCCAAGCGTCAATGTCGCCGAAAAAGATTATTTTTTATCGGCCGTATGCGGCGGAGTCGTTACGGGGGCCGGACTCGGACTTGTCATACTGACGTTTTCGTCAACTGGGGGGACGGACCTTCTTGGAGCCATAATTAAAAAATACCTTCCGCATTACAGTATGGCCGGACTTATATTTATTATAGACTCCGTGCTTGTCGTGCTGGGCGCGGCGGTTTTTGGAATACGCAACGCGGCGTATGCTATCGTCGCGGTCTTTATTACATCGCAGGTGATGGATTTTGTAGTGAACGGGCCGAACAACTCGAAGATGCTTCTTGTCATAACCGGAAAGGAGAATGAAATATCCCAGGGAATATTTCAAAATATTAAGCGTGGAATCACATCGGTGGATGTGAAGGGAATGTATAGCGGCGATAAAAAAAAGATGCTTATATGTGCGGTTTCAAAGAAGCAGTCGGCGAGAGCCCTGCGGATTATACATGAAATAGACGCGGGCGCCTTTGTTATGATTACCGACAGCAGGGAAATTCTGGGGGAGGGATTTGTTCAGCCTGACAGCTATTTCAAATAATATTATAACGCGGCCGGAGCAATACGCATGGCAGAGTCCGTCGGCTATGCGTATAAACGCAGTGAATTTGCTGACAGGGTTTGACTTGAAATGTATTATTTGGGTAAGTGTTATGTTATTTTATATCAGGTGTACAAATTGCACAAAATATTGTCCTATATTTTGTATAAATGGCAATATAGTCTTTTTTGGTGTTGAAGTGTTATAATTGATGTGAATTAAGATATATAACACTTAGGGAGGAATTAATTACAATGGCGAGTTTATCATTGAAAAACATTAACAAGACATATCCTAACGGATTTGTCGCAGTAAAGAACTTTAATCTTGAGATAGCGGACAAAGAATTTATTATTTTCGTCGGACCTTCGGGTTGCGGCAAATCTACAACACTTCGTATGATTGCAGGGCTTGAGGAGATTACGAAAGGAGAATTATATATAGGGGACAAGATGGTTAATGACGTGGAGCCTAAGGACAGGGATATTGCAATGGTATTCCAGAACTATGCTCTTTATCCTCATATGTCGGTATATGACAATATGGCGTTCGGACTCAGACTCCGCAAGACTCCAAAGGACAGGATAGATAAACTTGTACATGAGGCAGCTAAAATTCTTGATATAGAACATTTACTTGACCGTAAGCCGAAGGCTTTGTCAGGTGGACAGAGACAGCGTGTCGCTATGGGACGTGCAATTGTGCGTGACCCTAAGGTATTCCTTATGGATGAGCCGCTCTCGAACCTTGACGCAAAGCTTCGTGTACAGATGCGTATTGAGATTTCAAAGCTTCACCAGAGACTTGAGACAACAATTATATACGTTACGCATGACCAGACGGAGGCGCTTACGCTTGGTACAAGAATCGTCGTAATGAAAGACGGCGTTATCCAGCAGGTTGACACACCGCTTGATTTGTATATGAAACCGGATAATTTATTTGTTGCCGGATTCATCGGCTCGCCACAGATGAACTTTATTGATACAAAAGTACAGAAAAGCGGTGATGATGTTCTTCTCGTATTTGATGAATATTCCGTTAAGCTTCCGGAGGCAAAAGGCAAGAAGCTTATAGAGGGCGGTTATGAGGACAAAACGGTAGTTCTTGGTATAAGGCCTGAGGATATTAAGGATGAGGAGATGTTTATATCGCAGTCTGCAGGCTCGTGTCTTGATGCGACAGTTAAGGTATACGAGATGCTTGGTGCGGAAGTCTTCTTATACTTCACGGTTGGAAAGTCTGACATTACAGTCCGCGTGAACCCGCGTACTACCGCTAGACCGGGAGATACGGTTACGATTGCGTTTGACATGTCTAAGGCGCACGTATTTGATAAGGAAACGGAGCAGGTTATATTTAACTAGTTGCGGCTGACCGCACAGTTTTTGCCTGAGTGTGTTACATATAATTTATTACTTACTCTGTTTTTATAAGATTGTTTTAATTATGAATCTATACGAGTATAATGTATGCCCTCGTTCCGCGTTTATGCGGTGCGGGGGTTTTGTGACTATGCATGCGTATTTGTACGCGCCCTCTATTTGTACGTCAACGCTGATTTGACGGATATAAAGTGATTTGGGGCATGTAGTTTAAAAGCATATACTTGTTTGTTGAATTTTACAAAGATAGGTGTTAAACTATACACAATATAATGTTAGGCGGGAGAGTACGTTTTATGATATCAAACCAGATTATACAAAATACGATAGAAGGCGTTAAAAATATAAGCAGGGTTGAAATATGTGTAATGGATGTTGAGGGCAAGGTTGCGGCGACAACCTTTGATGATGCGGTAGAATATGAGAGCGCAGTGATATCATTTGTTGACTCTCCGGCAGACAGTCAGGAGGTACAGGGCGTCCAGTTTTTCAAGGTGTTTGATGAAAACCATCTTGAATTCGTAACTCTTGTAAAGGGCGATAGCGAGGACATATATATGATTGGCAAGATTACGGCCTTTCAGCTGCAAAGCCTGCTTATCGCATATAAGGAAAGGTATGATAAGGATAACTTTATTAAAAATCTACTGCTTGATAACATGCTTCTTGTCGATATATACAATCGCGCGAAAAAGCTTCACATAGATACCAATGTCCGCAGGGTCGTATTCATAATTGAAAGCCGGGACGATAACGAAGTTTCAGAACATGACAATAATTCCCTTGAGGTTGTGAGGGGGCTGTTTGCCTCAAAAACTAAAGACTTCATTACGGCTGTCGACGAAAAAAATATTATTGTGGTCAAGGAAGTGCTTCCGACGGAGAGATATGCCGAGCTTGACAAGATTGCAAAAACTATACTTGACATGCTTAACACCGAGGCGATGGCAAATGTTCACGTGGCCTACGGTACGATTGTAGAGGAGATTAAGGAAGTGTCGCGTTCTTACAAAGAGGCAAAGATGGCGCTTGACGTAGGAAACATTTTCTATAATGATAAAAGCGTCATTGCATACAATAATCTTGGTATCGGAAGGCTGATATACCAGCTTCCCATGCAGTTGTGCAGTATGTTTATAAAGGAAAGTTTTTCGAGCAAATCAGTAAGTGATTTTGACGAGGAGACGCTTCTTACAATAGTAAAGTTTTTTGAAAATAACCTTAATGTCTCGGAGACGTCGAGGCAGCTTTATATACACAGGAATACGCTGGTGTACCGCCTTGATAAAATTCAGAAACTGACAGGACTTGATTTGAGGGCTTTTGATGACGCCATAACGTTCAAGATTGCGCTGATGGTTTCAAAATATATGCAGTACCTGGAGGAACAGGCGTATTAGTGTTCCGTGCAATCATGCGCCTGCCTTTCGGTTATGGTAATGGAGGGCCGTCTGCTATGTATATATACGGGCGCGGGGCTATGAATCGGTATATAATGAGACACATATCGGAGGAAATAGATTGAGTGAGAATGTACCAATAATCAGATTGGAAAGAATATCAAAATCATATCAGGAAGGCGTTGACGCTATAGACAATCTTTCACTTGAGATTAACAAAGGTGAGTTTGTATTCGTGGTCGGACCGAGCGGTTCGGGTAAGTCGACGCTCATAAAGCTGCTTCTCAAGGAAATTGAGCCTACAAGCGGACAGATATATTTGAGAGGCAAAAGTATCGCGTCGCTCAGGAGAAGGCAGATTTCGAAATACAGGCGGGAGATAGGCGTTGTTTTTCAAAACTTTAAACTGCTGAATGACAGGAATGTATTTGAAAATGTGGCGCTCGCACAGAGGGTTATCGGCGTTTCAAAGTGGAATATGAACAGAAATGTCGCATCCATTCTGTCGCTCGTAGGACTTACAGAGAAGATTCTTTCCAATCCTTCTGAATTATCCGGAGGAGAACAGCAGAGGGTTGCGCTTGCAAGAGCTCTTGTCAACAGGCCATCGATATTGCTTGCAGACGAACCTACCGGTAATCTTGACCCCAAAAACGCGCATGCCATGATGGATTTGTTAGACGATGTCAATAAGCTTGGAACAACCGTTATGGTCGTGACGCATAATCCTGATGTTGTGGACGAGATGAAAAAAAGGGTAATTGTTATGCAGGATGGAAAGGTACTTAGCGATAAAGTAGAGGGTGGATACGAGTATGAGAGGTATTAGTGTATTTTTATACAGCATAAAACAGGGTATAAAAAACTTGCGACATAACGGTCTGTTTACGCTCGCATCCGTGGGGACTATATCAGCCTGTCTTTTTTTGTTCGGCATATTCTATTTCATCGTTAGTAATTTTCAATATATGGTAAAAAATGCAGAGACTTCGGTTGGCGTTACCGTTTTTTTTGATGAAGAAATCGGTGATGAAACTATTCAATCGATTGGGGAGCAGATAAAAGCCCGGAGCGAGGTGTCGGAAGTTGTTTTTGTCTCGGCGGACGAGGCATGGGAAAGGTTCAGGGACGAAGTGTTTGCAGGACGAGAGGATGAGATTGCGCAGACTTTTGGAGATGATAATCCGCTTTCGGATTCTGCTTCCTACGAGGTGTATCTTAGCGATGTGTCCCGACAGGGCGCATTGTCTGAATATATAATGTCAATTGACGGTGTAAGGGAGGTCAAGGGCTCCGTTGACGCCGCGACGGGTCTCGCTACCGTGAAGAAACTTATAGGCTACGTGTCTGCGGCGATAATAATTATTCTGCTTGCAGTATCAATATTTCTTATAAATACGACAATTTCCACCGGAGTATCGGTACGAAAGGAAGAGATATCAATTATGAGACTTGTTGGTGCGACTGATTTATTTATAAAAATGCCTTTTATTATTGAGGGAATTGTAATTGGTTTTATTGGGGCGGCGCTTCCTCTTACCGTATTGTATGTTATGTATGGAAGAATTGTCAGTTTTATAGGCGATAGATTCAGTATACTTTCGGGTATACTTGTATTTCTGGATGTGCGGACGGTGTTTTCCGTATTGGTGCCTGTCTGCGTCTGCATGGGAGTTGGAATCGGATATGTTGGAAGTATATGGACTCTTAGAAAGCATGTTAGAATTTGATTGGCATGTAACGGCGTCTGAGTCAAAAGATAGTTTGTCTCGTATATTGTTATGTTGTTTGGAACAAGAGAAAGGGAGTTGGCTTTTATGATACGTGTTCGTAAGATGCTCTGCGGCTTGGGAATCCTTACCGCTATGACCGCTTCTTTTGCAGGCGTATTTGTGTACGTTCAGGCAAATAAGCTGTCCGAAGCCGAGGAGGAGAAAAAGGAACTTGAGAGAGAAAAAAAGGAGCTTGACAGCGCGCTCTCCGGTCTTGAGAATGATAAGGCTGACATAATCGCATATATTAATAAGATAGATACAAAAATTAACAAGGTGACGGCTGATTATGAAAAGACCGAGGAAAAGATAGATAAAAAAAAGAAGTCAATAAAAAAGCTTACTAAAAAAATTGAGCAGGCTGAAATAGAAATAAATAATCAGTATGACAGCATGAAGAAGCGCATAAAATATATGTATGAAAATGGAAACTCTGATTATATAGACATTTTGCTTGCGTCGGGGAGTCTTTCGGAAATGCTCAATAAATCGGAATATATTGAGAAAATATCCGATTATGACGCGAACATGCTGGATAATTATATCGCGGGAAAAAAGGAACTTGAGGAAAAGAAAATTGCGCTAGAGGAGAAGAAGGCGGCGCTTGAGATTGCTGCCGAAGCGCTTGCGGAAGAAAAATCAGCCCTTGGCAAGCTGGAGAAAAAGAAAAAGAAAGAAATTGAATTATATAATGCGGATATTGCCAAGACGCAGCAGGCTATATCCAATAACAGAAGCGAATTGGAAAGACAGGAAAAGATTATTGAAGATGAGCTTCTGAAAGAACAGATACGGATAGCAGAGGAAGAAAAACGGAGAAAAGAGGAGGAGGAAAGAAAGCGTCAGGAGGAACTTAGGAGACAACAGCAGCAGAATGACAGTAATAATAATTCCCAGAACGGGCCGACGGCTGCGCCGGCGGTTAACAATAATAATTCTGCCGGCGGATTTGTCTGGCCTTTGGCTGTTACCGGTAAGATAACCTCACCCTTTGGAAATAGGAACAGTCCGACTGCGGGCGCGAGCAGCAGCCATATGGGCATTGACATAAGCGCTCCGACAGGTACGGCAATCTGTGCGGCAAAGGGTGGTACGGTTGTAACTGCCGCCTATAGTGCGGGCGCGGGAAACTATGTGATGATAAATCACGGCAACGGAGTGTTCACCGTATATATGCATGCGTCGTCACTCACAGTCAGCAAAGGAGACGAGGTATCGCAGGGGCAGGTTATAGCCAAAGTCGGTTCTACAGGAATATCTACGGGACCGCATCTTCATTTTGGGGTGTCTGTTAACGGAGCGTATGTGAATCCAAGCAGTTATGTGTCCCAGTAAGAAACATTATATGGACGCATGAGCGCTTGTATCTGCTAACGAACCCTAGAGCGTGTTTGAAAATTCAATCCCGCCATCTGCGTCCCCACTTTGCGGTATATTTACGCCAAATGCAGTCAACGTAGCCCGCTACGCTTCCCTCATTTGGCACAAATCTCCCACAAAGTGTGAAACGCATCTGACAGAAAGCAATTTTCAAACACGCTCTAGTGTACTGTGACACCTACATTTTGTCAAACGACTTGCTTGAATTAAGTTGAAAAAATAATGCTTTGGAGGCATGAAATATAATGAAAAATAGTTTTTTAAAAGGTATGATTTTGGGAATGGCCGCCACGGCGCTGTTATTTTTCGGAACATACTTTATTATGGGGGAAATATTTGACAAAGCGGGGAAAGGTTTATATGAATCGGACGAAGGGACGATTAATTTACAGGCTGTCGTTTCATCCGATGAATTTGTAAACAAATGCAAAGTATTAAATAATTATATAAACGCCTATTATATTAACAAGAAAGATATTTCCACGGACGATATCTGCGACGGAATGTATCATGGAATTATAGATTCCCTAGGCGATAAATATGCTGATTATTACAACAGCGAGGAATATAATTCTTTCATGGAAAACGCACAGGGACGATATGGAGGTATTGGGACGTACGTCTCAAAAAATGCCATTACTGGGGATATTGTCATTGTCAATCCGTTTGAGGGCGCGCCTGCTGATAAGGCCGGAGTGAAATCAGGAGATATACTTACGGCGATTGACGGCGAGTCGGTTGTAGGTCTTGAACTTGATGACATAGTTACTATGATGAAAGGCGAGGAGGGAACTTCGGCGTCTCTTGGAATATTGAGAGACGGCAGCACGCTAACAATTGAAGTGGTGAGGGAGATGGTTGATGTTCCGACAGTAGACTATGAAGTTCTTGAAGACGGCAATATTGGGTACATTTATGTTTCGTCATTTGACAGTGTGACTAGCGACCAGTTTCGGGAAGCAGTGGACGAATTGGAGGCTAAAAACGTAGACGGGCTGATTATAGATTTGAGGGATAACGGCGGCGGACTTATTGACGCCGTGGTTGATATGCTTGACAGAATTCTTCCGAAAGGGCTTGTAATGTACACGGAAACGAACAAAGGCAGGGACGAAGAATTTTATTCTACAGATGAAGAAAGCTATACCAAACCATATGCCGTTATAATTAACGGATATAGCGCGAGTGCGTCAGAAGTATTTGCCGGCGCGGTTCAGGATTACGGATTTGGCACGATTGTCGGTACTAAAAGCTATGGAAAAGGCGTGGTACAGTCTATTTTTCCGTTAAATGGAGTTAACGATGGTTCCGCGGTCAAACTTACGACTGCAAAATATTTTACACCGAATGGCCGTAATATTGACGGAATTGGTATTGAGCCTGATGTTGTAATTGAATACGACAAGAACAGTACGGTTGATGGAGGCAAATTCAAAATAGACAATCAGATACAGAAAGCAATAGACGTAATAAAAGAAAAGACGGGAAAGTAAATATATTGATGTTAAATGGAAATGGATTAACATTTAGTAATCTGGCGACTGTAACCGGGCTGCCGGAGATAAAATGTTAGTCCATTTTTTGTTATATAGGTTAAAATATCCTATTATATATAATACTAATAATATATAATACTAAAGAATAGCGGTATGCAAATGCGGAAAGAGGTATACTTTATGGACAGAAGAATTACTGAAGATTTATTGGAGGAATACGGCAATTATCTTTACAGGGAGGAGAAATGTACCGCCACAATAAACAAATATCTGGCCGACCTGCGCAAGCTTATGATATATGCGGAGGGAAATGAAATTACAAAGGAATTAATGATTCAGTATAAGGAACACCTTATGAATGACGGACATTACAAATCGACAAGTATTAATTCCTATCTTGTGGCGGCGAATCGTTTTTTCGACTATATGGGATGGTATGGACTTGGAGTCAAGACGATCAGAATGCAGCGAACGGTATTTGCGCCGGAGGAAAGGGAGCTTACCAAAAATGATTTAAAAAAGCTTGTCAATACCGCGCGGGAACTGGGGCGTACCAGGATATCCATGATTATACAGACAATATGCGGCACTGGCATGCGGGTAAGCGAAATCCGATATGTTACCGTTAATTCCGTAAAGAAAGGTCAGGTCACAGTATTTAACAAAGGTAAGGAAAGAATTATCCTCATTCAGAGAAGCCTGCAGAAAAAATTACTTGCTTATATAAGAAAACACGGTATTAAATCTGGTATGTTATTTTGCACTTCGGGTGGGAAACCGATAGACAGAAGCTATATCTGGCGTGAGATGAAAAAATTGTGCAGTAAGTCAGGAGTGTCTGAGGGGCGTGTATTTCCACATAATTTAAGGGCGTTATTTGCAAAAACGTATTACTCAATGTTTAAGGATATCGCAATGCTGGCCGATATACTTGGTCACAGCAATATTGAGACAACGCGTATCTATATTAAAAAATCAATTTCAAAGCACAGAGAACAGCTTGACAGGCTGAGACTGCTTGACGGTCTGGCCTGAGGTGGGAGTTAAAACATTTGTCAACATAATATTTATTATTTATATAACTAAACGGAACAAATAATTTCAGTTTGCGGGCTTCTTAGTCTCTGGCGGGCTGCTGTAAGCAGCAAATTTCATTTTGCCGGAATGTGATTCTTGCAAAACGTTAT
>JAAVXK010000008.1 GCA_022790615.1 Lachnospiraceae bacterium | reverse complement strand
TGGGCGGATCAGGACAGCCTTCCGGTCACGCTCTCAACACAGATGGAAAAGATTATCCGTGACGAGCCGTTTGAAGCGGGCGAGGGGATTTTACACCATGACGAGGGCGTAGTGGAGAACTGTCGTATTGCCGAAATGATACTGCGGGATACGAAAGATTGAAACAATATGTGATTGTCGCGGAGTGTAACAAAGCATATATCAGAATAAAAAAATAATAATTTGGCAAACATTCCTTTAGAAGGTGTTATATAAGATAGAGTAACAGACTCAAAATATTCAGATAGGAGACAACTTGCATGAAACTTCTAAAAAAGGAGAATGTTCAGATTTGTGAAAAGGCGGATGACTGGCGGGATGCAGTTAGAATATCGGTACTGCCGCTTGAACGGGGCGGTTATGTAGAAAGCCGTTACAAAGACGGGATAATTGAAAATGTTGAAAAATTAGGCCCTTATATTGTTATAGCGGACCACATTGCACTGCCGCACGCGAGACCGGAACAGGGGGCGATAGAAACACAAATCAGTATTACGTTATTTCGACAAGACGTTGTATTTGAAGGCAGGGAAACGGCGGCCAGACTATTCGTGACATTGGCGGCTAAGGATAACGACAAACATCTGGATGCGCTTGCAAAAATATCGGAGCTGCTTTCTGATGAGGACGAGGTCAGGAATATATTGGAATCTCCGAATGTAAAGACATTGTATAAATATTTTGAAACTATCTAAAATATAAGATAAAAGGAAGGGAGTTAAGATTATGTATAGTGTTTTACAATTTATCCAGCAGATTCTATCAACGCCGGCAATTTTTGTCGGATTGATTGCGCTGCTTGGTTTGATTCTGCAGCGTCAGGACGTACAGACCTGTGTTAAAGGAACAATTAAAACGATTCTTGGATTCATTGTGTTAAACGCCGGTGCGGATGTTGTTCAGGCTTCTATTATCCCATTCGGAGATTTGTTTCAGGCTGCTTTCCATGTAGACGGCGTTGTACCTAATAACGAGGCGATTGCATCGCTGGCGCTTAATGAATATGCCGTACAGACCGCTTCAATATTTGCACTGGGGATGTGCGCCAATATATTTCTTGCAAGGTTTTCCAGGTTAAAATACATTTTCTTAACCGGACACCATGCGCTGTATATGTCATGTCTCATATCCATAATTATGACTATCAGCGGACTTACGGGAATAAAGCTGATTATTGCGGGCGCGCTGTTACTCGGACTTGTAATGACGATATTTCCGGCGCTTATGCAGCCGACGATTGAGGCGGTTACGGGTGATGATTCGCTCGCGCTCGGACATTTTGGAAGCGCCTGTTACTGGCTTAGCGCCCAGATAGGAAAGCTGTTTGGAAAAAAAGAAGACACGACGACAACGGAGGATATTCATTTCCCTACGATGTTATCCTTCTTAAGGGAAAATACGATTTCGATAGCCCTTGCAATGTTCTTATGCTATATCATTGTTGCGGGAGTGGCGGTTTTCTCTTCTCCGGAGGAAGCTGCGGCAATTATTGGCGAGGATAACTGGGTAATATACTCTATAATACAATCCATCACATTTTCAGCGGGTATTTACATTGTGCTGTCAGGAGTCCGTATGCTCATCAATGAGATAGTTCCGGCGTTCAAGGGTATTTCTGAAAAGCTTGTGCCAAACGCAAAACCGGCGCTCGATTGTCCGATTGTATTTCCGTACGCGCCTAACGGCGTTTTGATAGGTTTCTTCTGTTCCTTTATAGGAGGAATTGTAGCGTTAGCGATTCTTGCGCTTATGGGAAATATGGGATTGGCTGTGGCAATCGTACTTCCGGGAGCTGTGCTCCACTTCTTCTGCGGGGCGACGGCGGGCGTCTGCGGTAATGCGCGCGGCGGATTAAAGGGATGCGTTGCCGGCTCGTTTGTTCACGGCATTGTGGCAACATTTCTGATTGCCGCAATGTATCCGGTACTGAATTCCATGGGATTTGCTAATACAACGTATTCAGATACGGATTTTACGCTTGTGGGTATCGTGTTTGGTAATTTGACAAAGTTTGTGAACGGAAATGTCATGTTGGGAATTATTATTGTGCTATTCCTGATACCGATTTTATTTAACATTTTCGGGGGAAGAAAAAAAACAGCTGAAAATTAAATAGCTGAAACTAAATTAAAATTGCAATGAATGAAAAGCGAAAAAAAATTAAGAGAAATATAATTTTATAGCGGAAAGGAAAGTATAAAATGATTAAAAAAATAATGTGTTTTTGCGGTTCCGGACTGGGTACGTCCTTTGTTATGGAGATGAATGCAAAAAAGGCCCTGAAAAATCTTGGAATTGAAGGTGTAAAAGTAGACCATTCAACGATTGATGATGTTGTTCCGGGTGCGGCGGACCTTTTTGTCTGCAGCGCGGACCTTGTGCCGAACGCTGAAAAGGCAGGAAAAGCAATCGGACTTAACAATATGGTTTCGGTAAAAGAAATCGAGGAAAAGCTGAAGGCGGCGTTTGAGGGAGATAAGGCGTAGAGCGAGGTATTGCTGCCTAAGAGACAGGTGAAAAAGCGAGGAGAGTAGATATGAGGGAATTTAGCTATACAATCAAAGACGAGGTAGGGCTTCATGCAAGACCGGCGGGAGAACTTGTAAAAGAAGCAAAAAAATATAAAAGCAAAATAACAATCTGCAAGGATGGAAAATCGGTAGAAGCCACAAAACTTATGGCGATTATGGGTCTTGGCGTTAAGTGCGGTCAAAGTGTGGAAGTGTCAGTCGACGGCGAGGATGAAGATATTGCATATGAAGCGATGAAAACATTTTTTGAGACAAATCTGTGACGGAAAGGCAAATTTACAGAAAAATTTATAAAGGTGGATTCGCGATGCAAAAGCTATCAGGAAAATCAGTGTATAGAGGTATTGCCCTCGGGCCGGTTATTGTATTAAATAAAAATGACGAGCAGGTAAAACGGATTAAAATTACAGACGCAGATTTGGAATTGTCAAAACTAGCAGAGGCAGGAAAAAAATCTGCTGAACAATTGCAGTCGTTATATGAAAAAGCGCTGAAAGAAGTCGGCGAGGCCAGCGCGGCTATTTTTGAAGTGCACCAGATGCTTTTGGAGGACGAAGATTATCTGGACGCCATTCACAATATGATACAGACAGAAATGGTTAATGCGGAGTATGCGGTTGCAGTTACGGGCGATAACTTTTATAATATGTTTGCAAATATGGAAGATGACTACATGAAAGCGAGAGCGGCGGACATAAAGGATATATCGAACCGCTTGATTCGTAATCTGACAGGGGAAAAAGAGGTTGACTTTGCATCAATGGAGCCGTCTGTCATTGTGGCGGATGATTTGACGCCAAGCGAGACAGTGCAGATGGATAAAGATAAAATACTTGCATTTGTTACGGTACACGGTTCAACGAACTCCCATACGTCCATACTTGCAAGGATGATGAATATACCCGCGCTGATTGGCGTTCCTGTTAATCTGAATGAAATCCAGTTCGGAATGCAGGCAGTAGTGGACGGATTTAACGCGGAAGTTATATTTGAACCTACTGAGGAGATATGCGCCGCCGCAAGAAAAAAGATAATAGAAGAACAGGAAAAGCACAATCTCTTAGAGACGCTCAAAGGGAAAGAAAATATAACAAAAGACGGAAAAGTTATAGAGGTTTATGCAAATATAGGGAGCGTAGGCGACGTCGGATATGTGTTGGAGAATGATGCGGGCGGTATAGGACTGTTCCGAAGTGAATTTCTTTATCTTGGACGGAATATTCACCCTACTGAGGAAGAACAGTTTCAGGCATACAGGCAGGTGGTTCAGACGATGGCGGGGAAAAAGGTTATCATCCGTACATTGGATATCGGCGCGGATAAACAGGTGGATTATTTTAACCTGGGCAAAGAGGATAATCCCGCAATGGGGTATCGCGCAATCCGTATCTGCCTGAAAGAAAAAGGGATATTTAAGACGCAGTTAAGAGCCTTGCTTCGCGCTTCCGTATTCGGCAATCTGTCGATTATGTATCCGATGATTACGTCTGTGGAGGAGATAAAAGAGATATACTCCATTGTAGATGAAGTCAGGGAAGAATTGGATGGCGACGGAATACCCTACGATATGCCGGAACAGGGCATTATGATTGAAACGCCGGCGGCAGTCATGATAAGCGACGAACTGGCCGGGCTGGTTGATTTCTTTAGTATTGGGACAAATGATTTGACGCAGTATACGCTTGCGATTGACAGACAGAATGAGAGGTTGGATGATTTCTATAATCCGCACCATAAGGCCATTATGCGTATGATTAAAATGGTTGTGGAGAACGCCCATAAATGTGGAAAATGGGCGGGAATCTGCGGAGAATTGGGTGCGGATTTGGAGCTTACTGAGGAATTTTTGCGGATGGGCGTGGACGAGTTGTCAGTGGCGCCTTCCATGATCCTGAAAGTAAGGAAGGCAATAAGGGAATCTGAGATAAGAAAGTGACCGGAAAGTAGTCTCTGATATTGCAAATAATTTTGCGGCTCAATAAAAAATAGTATTGCAGCACATTAAATGTGATGGAGAAAGGCGGTGAATCAATCACCGCCCGGTCCGTCTCTGCGTTCTCTTTTATCTTCTTTTACAACATATTTTGATGTGGATGAATCCTGGTCGGAATCATCGGAAGCTCCGGGAATATCGTCTGCCCGGACGCCGCCGCCTTTTGTGCGGTGGCAGTTGGTAAATGACTCTTTATTTTCCATACTTGTCTCCTTTGAACCTCAATATGAGGAATTGTTAAATATAGTATATCCAATACGTAAAAATATATTCGCTTCGGAATTTTTGCATGAACCTGCTGTTTTCAGTTATTTATATTAATTTTTGTATATTGTATATGTAGAAATATTTTATATAAAATAGCCAATTATTTTACAATTAAGATTGTAATGCCGATACGTTGTGATATAATAAATAGTGACATTATGGTATTAACCTAAGTACTTTGAGGGGGATGTTAAAAATGGGTATTCAATTTGAGTGGAAGGATAACTTTAATATTGGTGTGGAGGTTATCGACAAGGAGCACAAGAGGCTTTTTAAGATAATCAACAAGCTTTTTACTTTTAAAGAGGAAGAAGAAACCAGTAAGTGGGCCTGCCAGGAGGGAATAAAGTTTTTTAAAAAACATGCTTTGAATCACTTTGCAGATGAAGAGGCATATATGGCGTCCATCAATTATGAATGGCTCGAACAGCATAAGTATTTACATAAGGGATTTCGTGAATATACGCTGCCCGCATTGGAGAAGGAACTTGAACAGGCGCATTACGCGCCTGACGCGGTGGAACATTTTCTTGGAGTATGCGCCGGATGGCTGATAGGGCACACGCTTACGGAAGATTTGGCGATTACGAAAGAACATGTTAAGAAGTGGACGAATATTTTACCGGGCGAAGAACTTGATATTATAAAAAAGGCGATAATCCAGATTATATTCGATATGTTTCAGCTTGAATCGCACTTAATTAGTAATTCGTACAAAGGGGATAAGTTTGGAAACGGCGTATATTACCGCCTGATATACGGTACAAAAAATAATGAAAAGAAGCAGGAGATAATTTTAGTTTTTGAGGAAAAGCTTCTGATTAATACTGTAGGAAGGATTATGGGTATCCAGACAAATAAACTCGATAATATGCTTTTACATGCAACCAGATACACCGCCAGACGGTTTGCAGAGTGTGTAATAGAACAATTTCCTACGGATGATATATATGAGCTGAAGTCCGAAAACCTTTTGACTTACGAGCAGTTTGAGAAAGTATATGAAAAGGAAAATCCGCCTGTAAGCCTGCTGTTTGACACGGGAGCAGGGTATTTTGCTTACTGTTCGAGTACGTCCCATATTATTGAGAACGAAGGAATGTCCATTGAGGCTGAAAACGCTATGGATGAAGTCAAGGAGTATCTTAAAAAGAGGGAGGTTTTGAACGCAAAGCCGCGAATACTCGTTGTAGACGATTCCATGACTGTACGGCAGTATTTGTGTGAATTATTAAGCGGTGATTACGACGTTACGCCTGCGGAATCCAGTGTTGCAGCCTTTCGGATTATGGCCCTTAACAAGCCTGACCTGGTTTTGTTAGATTATGAAATGCCGGTCTGCGACGGAAGACAGATGCTTGAAATGCTTCGTTCCGACCAGGAGTTTTCGAATACGCCGGTTATCTTTTTGACAGGGAGAAGCGATTATGAAAGCGTTAAAAAGGTAAAGGAACTGAATCCGGATGGATATCTGTTAAAGTATTTGAAATCCGAGGAAGTCAAGCAAAGTATTGATGAATTTTTCAGTACGCGAAAAAAATAACTGCTCACTATCAGCGTATTAACACTTCATGTTTGAAGTATAAGAAAGGTCAGGTTATTATCGAAAACCTTCTTTACCTGAAAGGATTTGGGGTGATTTGAACCTCGCGGGATAAAAGGCATAATTTTTTGGAGGTATACGGTGCGGATAGGTATATGTGACGACAGCAGAGAGGAACGAGAGTATTTGACGGAAAAGGTAAAAATGATATATCCTGCAGCCTGTATTACTGCTTTTGAGTCAGGGCAGGATGTGCTGGACGCCGCAGAGCGCCCGGACATTCTGCTTCTTGATATACGTATGCCGGGACTTAACGGAATGGAAACGGCGCGGAGCCTTCGAACGATTAACCGCGGTATGATTATAATATTTGTGAGCGTGACTGACGATTATGTTTTTCAGTCGTTTGACGTTGGCGCGTTTCACTATCTTGTCAAACCTTTTACCGACGAAAAGCTTGCGGAGGTTCTTGGCAGTGCGGTAATGCAGTTTGAGGAATGGAATTTTGCCCGTGCTCATAACAAAAACGAAGACCCGTGTTTTACGGTAAAGTCATGTGGAAAACATATTACTGTCAGGGCTTCAGATATAGTATATGCGGAAGTATTTGACAGAAAAGTTATTATTCATACAATGGATTCGGACATAGAATATTATGGAAAAATGAAAGAGCTTGAGAAGAACGTGGGAGAGGGCTTCTACCGGCCGCATAGGGCATATCTTGTTAATTATAATTTCATAACCAAATATGATTCCACAGTAATATGGCTAAAGAGAGGAAAGGCACTTATGTCAAAACAGAACTACCGTGATTTTGTAAAGAGTTACCTTAGATATAATCAAGGAGTAAAGGGGAACGAATAGAAGATGCCGCATGCCGAAATGTTTGAACAGTTACTATTCTATCTCATGCCGGTAGCCGTCCTTTTTTTAGAGGGATACTGTCTGTATAGATTTGCAGAACCTTTTATGGTTAAAAAAAGAGCGGCATTGTCAGCGGCCCTGTCTTATCTGCTTGTAATGTGTATTCTTTATGCGATACCGTTTTATTTACATTATTATATTGCATATATAGCGGGGAACCTTGCCGCTTTTTTTGTTCTGTGCATAATGGACGGCAGAAATTACAGGCAGAAGGTTTTTATCGTTGCAACTTGTCTTTCCGTTGGCAGGTTTGCTTCGGTAATGGCGGAAATAGTATACGACAACCTGTACGAATTCATTCTAACATATGCGAGAGGGATGGACGATTATCTGAATACGTATGTGGACGTTGCAATATATATAGGAGTTTGTGTAATTTATCTCATTTTAGATTATATGATTCTGTATGCAGGAATGAAGATTATTCTTAAAGTGTACAAAGAAAAATATGCGGATATGAAAAAAAGCGAACTGTTTATTTCGGTTATACCGTCATTTACCGGGATAACCGGTTATTGGATTATGTGCTATTACCGTAACTTTTATATAAGGGAAAACGGCAGTAATGCGGATGTATATGATGTTCTCACGTTGCTGTACTGCCTTGTATCCGTAATTACGATAATAGCCGTAGCCGTGTTATACCAAAGCATAAGGTCAAGAAAAGAGGATGATATGCATATTAGCCTGCTTGCGGCACAGATTGATAGTATGAGGAGGCACTTTGAAAGCGTTGAAGGTCTGTACCGTGATATCCGTGGCATAAGGCATGACATGGCGGCCCATGTAATCACTTTAGAAAGGCTTTATGCGGGAGATAAAGCATCGGAAGCAAAGGATTATCTTGCGGGTCTGAAGGCAGAGCTTTCTAATATGTCGGGCGATATAAAAAGCGGCAATCCCGTTACCGACGTAATTCTGAAAGAGATAAAAAATGAGGCTGACAAGAGAAATATTAATTTCAGTTCCGAATTCTACTTCCCGGAAGATTCGTCCATCAATGCATTTGACATAAGCATCATATTGAACAACGCCCTGCAAAACGCTATGGAAAGTATTATCCGGAGTATATCGGTAAAAAGCGCCGGCAATAACGTATTGGATAGTAATCCATATATTTCGGTCAGCTCTTACCGGAGAAATAATGCCTACATGATAGAAATACGAAACAGCTATCTCGGGACCCTGCAGTGGAATACTGACAGCGGCCTGCCGGTCACGTCAAAAGACGATGCCGGATGCCACGGATATGGTCTGTCTAACATAAGGCGCGTCGCGCATAAATATTCGGGGGATATAGATATTTCGGCAGAAGACGGGGAATTCTGTCTGTGTATTATGCTTATGACGGTCGGATAGAAATGTTATTCTATCTTTTTCCTTTTTGATTCTTTTATTTTCCTGCACTCTGTTATTTCCCCGGCTCACATCAAAAAAAAACCGTTTCACGGCATTTTGGTTTAGTCAGCCGTATTAATATCCGAAATTCAGAATAAGACCCCGTAAGTATCTGCCGGACGCTTATGCGGCTGCTTGCGGGAAAAACGAGGAAAGGATAAGGGTGTCCAATATGATTAAGACGGAAAATGTTAACAGGAACACGTTAGGCGGAGCAGCAGGCAGCATGCAGACGGGAGGTTTGACAGGCAATAGGATGTCAGATCCGGTTGCAAAAAATATTCAGAATCAGATTGCAACTGCGAACGAGAAGCTTTCGCAGTTATCTTCTGACGAGAAAATGTCTTTGGAAGAAAAAATGAAGAAGAGGCAGGAGCTTTCGCAGGAGATTGCGTCTCTGAACAGGCAGCTTAGGCAGCGCCAGATTGAACAGAGAAAAAATCAGTCAAAAGGAAATTCAATGGAAGATTATCTTGGCGGAGGCAGGAAGACGGAAAGCGCGAAGTCCGGCGGCAGCGCAGTTGGTATGTCGCAGTCGGGAATGCAGGCAATCATTTCAGCCGACGCCACGATGAAGCAGGCGCGCGTACAGGGAAGCGTTATAACGAAGATGGAAGGAAAGGCCGGGGTTTTAAAGGCCGAAATTAAGCAGGATAAGGGAAAAAATACCGAGACAAAAGAAGCCGAACTTGCAGAAATAGAACAGAGAGCCATGGACGTGAATGCTTCGCGGATGAATACGATTGCTGATGTAAACAATATGTTAAACGAGGCGTCTGAGGCAGATAATGAAAACAGGGCTGAAAAGACTGACATGAAAAATGATGATAAAGAGTCTGAAGGCAAAGCAGATAAGACTCTACCGGAGGACGGCGGGGCGTCTCTGCCGGAGACGGCTTCGCAGGCGGGAGTATACAGGCATGTTGATATAAACTTATAGTTTATATATCCATATATGACATTTCCCGCCATAATGTATAACCATGGTAGTATTATTCCGACATTTATGCTATACTCTGTATTATATTTAGCAAAATATTAACACATGGAGGATGGAGGAACTATTTATGGTAAAATCTAAGAGAAGCTCATGGGCGTCAAGAGGAACGTTTATCCTTGCGGCCATTGGCTCGGCAGTAGGACTTGGTAACGCATGGAGATTTCCGGGGCTTGCGGCAAAGCATGGAGGCGGGATGTTCCTGGCGGTATATCTTGCCGCGCTTTTTGCGATGGGTATACCGCTTCTTATGATGGAGCTTTCGATAGCGAGGAAGTTTCACAGGGGAGCAGGCGATTGCTTTCGGGGAATTAACCGGAAGACGGAGTTTGTAGGATGGGCGGCCACAGCCAACGCATTTGTCATCGTTACATATTATGCGGCGGTGTTTGGCTGGGTTCTGCTTATGACGGTATACGCTGTCAAATTTGCGGGAATGACCGGTGATTCCGAGGCGGCGAGCAAATTGTTTTTTGAAGTTACGGAGACTACGGGAGTGATAGAAGGTTTCGGTATTCCTTTACCGGTACTTGCAGCTTTGATTGTAGGCTGGATTCTCATATACTGGTGCATCCGTAACGGGGCGAAAAGCGTTGGAAAGGTAGTAAAATATACGGTTTTCATTCCCGTGCTTTTACTTATTGTTATGGCTGTTAAGGGTTGTACAATGCCGGGTGCGGCAGACGGACTTAAGAAATTGTTTGTTCCAGACTATAATGCGCTGCAGGACCCCAGCCTGTGGATTGACGCAATCGGACAGGTATTTTTCAGCCTGTCAATCATGATGGCCATAATGTTTGCATACGGTTCCTATCTGAATGAGAAAGCAAATATTGCAGTAGACGCGGTAATAATCGCGGTATCGGATGCGGCAATCAGCGTTTTGTCGGGAATTGTCATGTTCTCAACGATGGGCGGTGTAGGAATGCTTGACAATATGACGGATTCCGGAATTGAAACGGCGTTCATCATATATCCGCAGACAATCGTCAATCTCACGGATTCCGGCGTGTTTAACGCGGTGTTCGGAGTAATATTCTATCTTATGCTTGTAACGCTGGCGATAGATTCCGCATTTTCCATTGTTGAGGGAATATCGGCGTCCGTTTCTGACAAGTTCAAACTGGACCCGAAAAAAACGACCCGCGGTATATGTATAATAGCGTCGGTAATATCGCTTCTCTATGCGACGAGGGCCGGACTTGCATGGCTTGATATAGTTGACAACTGGACGAATCAGATTAACCTTATATTAATCGGCGTACTCGAGTGCATTGCTGTCGGCTGGTGCTTCAGTACAGAAAAGGTCGTAAAACAGATAAACCGCAATACGGTAAAATTTTCAATGCCTTTGCAGTGGTTTGACCTGTCTGTAAAATATTTTTCACCGATTGCGCTGTCGGTGTTGTTTGTATGGAACATGTATAATTTACTTGTGAACAAGCATGGACATTACAACGCCGATTATAAGTTTTGGGCTGAGATAATTGCCGGATGGGTGGTATCGGCGCTTGTATTTGTCAGCGGTTTCTTTATCCGGATCATTATAAACCATAAGAAAAAGAATGGTTTTGTGGAGGATGAGATAATCTGGGAAGAAGAACAATAAAAATTTAATGTATTATAGACGCCCGCCCATTGGGGCGAACTTGCTAAAAGAATCTAAGGCATACCCTGTAGCTTGCTGCGGGGTATTTGACTATAAATATTTTTTACGCAAAGCAGAAAAAAAGCTTGCAAATTGACAGAAATCCCGTATTATGAAAGTATATAGTCGGCGCAGTTCATACTTTATTGTACTATATTGAATGCTCATGGAACTTAAAATGAAAAAGGAGATGACCAATGGCAGTTAAAAAGGGGAAAACAGTACTTATAAAAGCGCTTTCTGAAATGAAAGAAGCGGATTATGCGAAAGATTCCGAACTGAACAACATTTACAAGCGGTTACAAATCGGAAGAAAACAATTTGGAGAGATTTTTGAAAAAAATATTAAAGCGGTTATGCAAATCAGTTCTCTTGATTTAACAATGCAGTACCAGACAGAGAAAATCATTGAAATTTCACAAAATGTAGCAAAGGCTACCGAAACTATTTATGGTTCTTCAGCCGATTTGTCGGGAAAAACCAATAATCAGCATGAAGAATTGACAAGTACCATTGTTGAAGTATCTTCCGATAGTAATGAAATGTTTGAGAAGATTCAGACCGGCCAGAATGAACTTACCATAATCAAGGACCTTTCGGGTCAGACAATCGACGTGTCTTTAGAACTCAGGAAAGACATGGATGAGTTGCAGCAAGTACTTGCATATATAAGCAACGTAATTTCTGAAATTAACGCTATTTCTTTACAGACGAACCTGCTGTCGCTCAACGCCTCCGTTGAGGCGGCAAGAGCTGGAGAAGCCGGAGAAGGGTTTGCGGTCATTGCAGAGGAAATCCGTAAACTTGCCGAAGAGACGCAAAAGCTGACAAGCAATATGGAACAATTTGTTGAAACCATCAAAGAAGCGTCAGAAAAGAGTATGCAAAGCGCTTCAAAGACAGTTGATTCCCTGGAGGTTATGTCAAAAAAGATTAACAATGTTTGGGATTTGAACCACGAAAACCAGCAATGCGTTTCCAAAGTGAATGATTCCATCCGTTCTATCGCCGCCGTCAGCGAAAATATTAGCAGCTCGATGGCAGAAATGGAAAACCAGTTGAGAAACAGCACGAATTTTATGAATCAGGTCAGTTCTGATTTGAAAAAGACTGTAGAACCCGTTGTTGACATTGAAAAAACATTGGACTGCACGGTTAAACAAATGGGAGCGTTGTCTGAGGACGCCTTTTACCATCTTGAAAATTCTGAATTTTCAAAATATGTCCGCGACGCCATCTCCGCTCATCAGACCTGGCTGGGCAATTTGAAAAATATGGTTGAGAACCGGACAGTTACGCCATTGCAGCTAGATTCTTCCAAGTGCGGATTCGGTCATTTTTACTATTCGGTAAAACCCCGGATTCCGTCGATTATGCCAATATGGGTTGCATTGGAAATGAAGCACAGGCGTTTCCATAAGTATGGTTCTTCCGTTATTCAGGCGCTCAACAAAGGCTCTTATCTTGAGGCGGAACGGCTTTACCAGGAAGTTGCCGAATATTCAAAAGAATTAATCGCAGATTTACAGCAGATTTTACAAGCGGCTCAGGAATAAACGGCATGCTAAGCCATAATTTTCCCGGCATTGAGAAATTTTCAAATGTATGGTATGATGCTATCAATATCGCTAATCATTTCGGCAGCGGTCGTATGATATGCGGTACAGATACCGTAAACAAAGGAAAGCAGGGAATTATTGTGAGACACATAATAGTTGATCTTGAGATGAACGGCATAGCGAAAGAGCATGAGATGAAGGGTTCAACTCATAAGGAAATTATAGAGATTGGCGCTGTTATGCTGGATGAAAATTACAATGAGATTGGTACATTTATGACGTATGTAAAGCCTGAGCTGAACGATACGATAGAATCAAGGTATTCGTCGCTGACGGGTATAACCACAGCTATGGTGCAGGACGCGCCTGTATTTGGGGATGCGATACGGGCTTTTGCGGACTGGTGTTCATCGTATGATGATGAATTCACGTTATATCAGTGGAGCGATAATGACAGGATGCAGATAGTAAGCGAGATGAACATTAAAAATTTTGAACCGGGAGCGAATGAAAATAAGCTGATGGGCAAGTGGGTTGATTTTCAAAAGGAATTCAGCAGGCTTCTTGGATTGTCAAAACCGGTGGCGCTTGAGAAAGCGATTGATTATGCAGGCGAGGCGTTTCAGGGAAGACAGCACGACGCATTGTATGACGCACGAAATACGGCTTCGCTGTTTATAATGTCAAGAGATGAAGAGAAATTTAAAAAAGAATTAAAATATATTATAGATGCGATTAACACACAAAAAAGTGAGGATGAGGCGTCGATTGGCGACATGGTAGACTTTGGAAGCATAAAGGAACTGATTGGCGGCAGCGACGTACAGCATGAAGATTGAATACTATACGGACAGCAGGCTTTGGCCTGCTGTTGTCGTATCAGAGATATAATAGTAGGCTTTCCATTTGGAAAAAGTTCAGGGATAGACCCCGATACGTATGTCCGAAGACGTTGCCCCAAACAGGTTTTGTATGCAGGGATGGAAGATTTAGGGAAATGCCGCAAGGACGGCACGAACCGAACATGTAAATATTGTTAAAATTGTAGAAAGAGAGTATATGGGAACTGTCAATCCGTTTACGGTTAATGGTGATATGGGAAGTTTTGGCGGATGGGTAGTACTTTAAAAATAATTGGAAATAGTATATAATTGTATGTAAGATTATTATCGTCGCAGCGAAATAATTATATAAATATTAAAAGGAGGGGTATTCATGAAGAAAATACGTATTAACAGGCATGTTAAAATAATATTGACTCTGTTATTATTTACGGCTCTGGCAGGAGTTGTTTCAGTAAGCAGCTCAAAGGCGGCAACAAAGGGGGATTATAAGTACGAGAAAGTAAAGGGCGGCGTTGAGATTCGGTCGTATATCGGCAAAGATAAGAATGTCAAAATTCCTGACAAGATAGCGGGAAAAAATGTAGTAAGAATTGACGACAGCGCTTTTGACTCCAACAAGAAAGTAAGGAAAGTTACAATACCGGATACTGTAGAGACAATCGGAGTTGAAGCGTTTCACAAGTGTAGTAATCTTAAGCAGGTGAAATTATCTAAAAAGCTCACTAAAATTGAAGCGTATGCATTCGACCAAACCGGGCTGACAAGTGTCAATATTCCGGACAGCGTGAAAGAGATTAAGCAGGGTGCATTTTATTCATGTAAAAAGCTTAAGAAAGTAAAGCTTGGAACAGGTATGAAACTAATAAGCATAGGATGCTTTGAGGAATGTACCAGTCTTTCTTCCATCAATCTTGAGGATATTGAGGAGATTGGCGCGCAGGCTTTTAAGGGTGACAAATCACTTGCGGGAATACTGAACCTGAATAGTGTTACGATGGTGGAGACCGAGGCGTTTTATGGATGCGAGGGTATAACAGAGGTTAATTTTACGGATAATTTGCAGCTCCTCGGTAAAAAGTCTGCAAACCCTTTTGCATATTGTAAAAATATCGAGAGGTTCAACATACCAAAGGAAAACGGAAACTATACGTGCCTTGACGGAGTTATATATGGAAAAGCGGACGAGTCGCTTGTTGCGTGGCCGGCGCGAAAGGCGGAGGCCGTAGTACTTAAAAACAATATAAAGAAGATATACGCGTATGCATTTTCAGGAGCGGGAATTACATCCATGTCGATGGAAGGCGAAGTCAATTATATAGGAAAAGAAGCATTTTCCGAGAGCATGATATCACAGGTATTTCTCCCTCTTCCGGACGGAACGAAGAATATATTTTGGAGCTATGATGCGTTTAGAAACTGCAGTGCACTTGTAAAGGCAGTTTTTCCGGATAAAACCGTTTCCTCAAACAGCATTTGCTTCTATTACTGTACCGCTCTTAAGGAAGTTGTCCTGCCTGATACAATGGCGTCTCTTTCGGACGAGATGTTCCTTGGTTGTACGGCATTGGAGAGTATTAATATTCCGAAGAATGTTTCAAAGATTCCGGTGGCATGTTTCTATAAGTGCAGCTCGTTAAAAAATGTTAATATGGAAAATATTAACGAGATAGGTGCGGCGGCTTTCGCGCACTGTTCGGGACTGAGCGGAACGATTACGCTTAACGCACAGAAGCTTGGCGTACTGTCGTTTTTGAAATGTACCAATATAAAGGAAGTTAAGTTTAACAAACCGCTTGGCAAAATATTGTTCCAGGATGTTTTGTTTCACGAGGATATACCGGAGCTGACGGATTGCCAGGTCATATATATAAGTTATGGCAAGTTACAGAGTAATCCTTTTGCAGGATGTACAGCGCTGACGTCCATATCGGTTCCTGAGGGTGGCGAGGTTCGAAGTATTGACGGGGTTCTGTACTCGGCGGATATGAGAGAACTGATTGCATTTCCGGCTGCATTAACCGGCAAGTTTAATGTCCCGTATGGCGTCGCAATCATATGCTCATTTGCATTCGAAGATTCTGCAGTTACGGAAATTGTTACTGCAAACAGTGTGAACAGTATATATTATAATGCGTTTGATGGCAGCAGCGTAAAATCAATTACACTGGCGAAAGGTGTGAGTTATCTCGAAGAATTTGCGCTTGACGGATGCAGCCAGCTTGAGACGATAAACGTACATGCCTCAAACAAGAAGTTTGAATCGGTTGACGGAGTGCTGTATTATAAAAAAGCAAAGGGTTCGCTTTTGTTATATCCGCCGGCAAGAAAGGGCGCAAAGTACACCGTAAGAAAAGATTCAAAGATGGAGTCAGATGCGTTTTCAGGCTGTAAATATCTTAAAAAAGTAGTGGTTCCGGAAGGTGTAAAGTCAGGTGACGGACTGCCATTTTATAACTGTAAAAAAATTAAGCTTTACCTTCCAAAAAGTATGAAAACATATAGTGCAAATTACTATGACGACGATGATTTGACAAGTTTAAGCTATGTGTTTGACAAAACATGTAAGGGATGCAAACTTATGGTTAAGAAGAATTCGCCGCTTGCAAAATATTTTGATAAAAAGAAGGTTAAGTATTATAAGTATTAAAATGACCGAACGGAAGGCTTATTGCAGAATATGTGCATAATAACAAATAAGATTAGCAGCAGGGTGTAATACTCTGCTGCTTCCTTTCATTTAATAATCACATTCCATTTACCGTTTTCAATTACATATTGAAAATCCGTTAAATTATCATCTTTCATCACTTGAAGAAGTTGCGGTAAGTCATTTACAGTATTCACCCCTTGAAAGATGTATAGGACACAAAAATATTCTGTAATATAAATTGCAATAGAAATTGGATTATTGTATTATTATAAAGAAAAAATAAGCGCAAAAGCAAAGCTTTGGCATACGGCTTAAAATATTTTACGGGCGGGTGATTTCATTGCATGGAATGGAAGAGGATATTAGCAGGGCTGTCGAGCTCAGCATAAGGAAAAAGTTCCGAAAGGATATATGGTGTAAGTTCACAAAAGCAATCAACAGGTATGAGCTTGTGAAAGAGGGGGACAGTATCGCCGTATGTATATCCGGCGGCAAGGACTCGATGCTCATGGCTAAGCTGTTTCAGGAACTGCGTCTGCATAACAAATTCTCATTTGATGTAAAATTCATTGTTATGGACCCCGGTTATAACAGGGAAAATAGGGAGGCAATAGAACATAATGCAGGGATTCTGAATGTTCCCGTTCAAATATTTGAGTCGGATATATTTGATTCGGTGTTTCATATAGAGAAGTCGCCGTGTTATATATGCGCTCGCATGCGGAGGGGGTATCTGTACAGCTACGCAAAGGAAATCGGCTGTAACAAGATTGCGCTTGGACACCATTATGACGATGTGATAGAGACTATACTAATGGGTATGTTGTATGGAGGTCAGGTTCAGACGATGATGCCTAAGCTTCACAGCACGAACTTTGATGGAATGGAGCTTATAAGGCCCATGTATCTGATTCGGGAGCAGGCTATAGAGGCGTGGCGGGACTACAACGGACTCCGGTTTTTGCAGTGCGCATGTAAGTTCACGCAGGATTGCGAGACGTGTGCAGATAAGGAGAGTCTTTCAAAGAGAAAGGAGATAAAGGGTCTGATACGGGAACTCAGAAATGTTAATCCGTTTGTCGAAGCCAATATTTTCAAGAGTGTTGAAAATGTAAACATTGATACCGTAATAGCGTATAAGCGCAGGGGAAAGAGGCATCATTTCCTTGACGATTATGACAACGTAAAATAAATTGTCGAAATATTTATCATAGGCTATTTTGGGTGGAAAAGCACGAACATTTTGTCTTATGCATAGTATATATGGATATCATTTTGAGGTGTCAGTTGTGCAGTCGTTCCCAAAACCGCTTAGTGCAGATGAAGAAAGAGAATGTTTAGACAGATTGAGGCAGGGAGATAACAACGCAAGGAACATTTTGATTGAAAAAAACCTCAGGCTGGTTGCATACATTGCCAGAAAATATGCGTCGAAAGACAGGGAGATGGAAGACCTTATATCAATCGGAACTGTGGGACTTATTAAAGGGATAGATAATTTTAATGAAAATAAACAGATACGCCTTGCAACATTTTGCAGCAAATGTATTGAAAACGAACTGTTGATGTATTTCAGGTCGGAGAAAAAACAGTCTAAGGATATATATCTTAACGAGCCGATTGGCTCAGATAAAGAGGGAAATGAAATAGCCCTGATAGATATTTTGGAGAGTGTTGACGACGACGTCGCGGAAAAATTGGAGTTAGAGGATAATATTGTTAGGCTCAGGGATAATATAGGCGCTGTGTTAAGCAGCAGGGAGAGGGAGATTATATATAAAAGATACGGGCTTCCCGATGGAAAGAAAGAGCTGACCCAGCGGGAAATTGCCGACGAGATGGGAATCAGCAGGAGCTATGTGAGCAGGATTGAAAAGAAAGCGCTTGAAAAATTAAGGAAACTATGGCCGTAACAGACCCTGACGGGCTTTACGGCTTTTTCTTGCTAAATTCTTCTCTTATATGTTATTATATAAGAACAAAAACATCTGGATAAATATACAGATTAGCCTGCGTTTGGTATATGTGCCGATTGTGCTGTTTTACATAATTGCGCGCTTAGGACCGTTTCGTATGCGAGAAAAGGAAGGAGAAAGGAAATGTTAAAGAAAGTAATACGATTTTTTGCTTTTGCAATCTGTGCGTCATTTATATTGGGCGCGGGAACAGGGGTATTTGCAGCAATGAAAAAAGAGGTGGTTTCAAGTACTAAGACGCTGCCGGAGGCGGGGGAATTCAACATTATTTCCGAACCGTTTGACTGGGGCAAGGATGTAACGAGAATTATGATTAACACCGGAAGTACGGTTTCAGCGACAGACCTGAAGGTCAGTGATTTTTCGGTGAATGCAAAGCATTACAGCGAGCAGGCATACAAGGATGATTACAACGGACCGAGAACGATTACCGACGTATATCCTGTCGACGCTGCGGGAAATAAGGTTGATTCCGGCGACTACATAATTTTAGAGCTTGAGTATGGAAGCGGCGTTCAGGCTTCACATACGGGCTCGTACAGCTATGCGAACTTCTACACGCCGCTTACGCTCACTTATACTGTAAAATGGAATACCGAATCATTCAAACAGCATGATGTTGTGAGCCTTCTGTGTGACGAGTTCGTGCTGGAAAGGTTTACCGACCCATCTATTGCGGACAGTAACTATAACTTCTGTGATTATGCATTTTATTCACCGGAAGACAAGCAGGGAAAGAAGCCGCTCATCATATTCTTCCACGGAATGGGAGAAGGAGGGGCAGGTTCGTTGAAGAACCACGGCGTACAGATGTACGCATATCCGGAGGCAAATTTTGCAGGCGAGGAGATTCAGAAAATTATGGGCGGAGCGTACGTCCTTCTTCCGCAGTCGCCAAATCAGTGGCCTACGGCGGGCTTCACCAATGAATCCGGTTATCTTGCGGTTGTGAATAATCTTATAGATGAGATTATAGCTCAAAACCCGGGAATTGATACGAACCGTATATATGTAGGCGGGCTTTCGATGGGCGGATACATGGCGAGCCGCGTTATTTTAAACAGGCCTGAGAAATATGCGGCGGCATTTTTATGCGCGCAGGCGTATGCAATGACGGAGCAGGATGCTGAAAAATTAAAAGATTTGCCGGTATGGGTAAGCTGCAGCGAAGCGGATGGAACATGCAGAATGGACCCATACACATATGCGTCCTACGTGAAACTTGTGCAGGCTGGCAATATAGACGCAAAATGTGCGGTAATGGAGTCGAATGAGCAGGATGCCACAAGTAGATTCAGATTCTATGATAATTCAGAGAATGATTTCACGGTATATTATCCGACACAGGAAAATGAGAACAAAGTAAAAGGACAGTTCGTTTGGGATAACGTGTCGTATTCGGGACATAACGGCGGCTGGGTTCCGGTATTTGCGAACGGACAGTTTTATGAAAATGCGGACGGAAGCAGGACGTCGATTATGGAGTGGGTTGCGTCAAAGAACCTTTACTCCGGTATAGAGTTAGATACGTCTAAAGTTAAAAAAACATTTACCACAGGCGAAGCTTTCAACGCTGACGGGCTTGTAGTAAACGCTGTCGGAAAAGATGGCAGCAGGAGCGCTGTAACAGGTTATTCCATATCCGGGGCTGACACCTCAAAAGCGGGAACAGTGAAGATTACCGTAACATATGCGGGAATGACGGCGTCATATGATATAACTGTGCAGGCCCCGGTAGTAAAGGTGCCGGATAATCAGCCTGCGCAGAGTACGCCTACCAGCGCCCCGGCCGTGTCAGTCAAGCTTTCCGATTCTACAGCTACGCTCTTTAAGAAAGGTCTTAACAAGACTGTAATAAAAGCCGAGGTTGTGAATGGGTCTACACCTGTAGTGTGGTCCTCGTCGAATAAAAAGGTTGCCGTTGTTAATGAAAAAGGCGTGGTTACCGCAAAGGGAGCCGGAAAAGCCGTTATAACCGCCAGGGCGGGAGACGCTGCGGCTTCGTGTACAGTAACCGTAAAAAATGCTACATTTAAGATAAAGAAAACGTCTCTTAAAGTCAAAAAGGGAAAGACGGTCAGTATAAAAGTAACCGTTTCTCCTAAAAAGGCAGTGAAATTCAAGAGTGCGTCAAAGCTTGTGAAGGTTAACAAAAAGGGAGTTGTGAAAGGCCTCAAAAAAGGAAACGCGGCGGTTACGGTTACTTATATGGGAGTCAAACAGACTGTGAAGATTAAAGTAAAGTAATTTATTTGTGTAATACAACAGTATGCGAAAGCCCGCTATAAAAGCAGGGAAAAATAAATAATTTTATTTTAAATTATGCTATGTCTTTTGTTCAAATAATAGAAAATATTAAAATATAATAAAAAGTATTTTCTTATTGCGGCTTATGGTGTAGAATATATCGAAAGTTTAAAAAGATTAAGAAAAATCGATTTGTTTGGAGGAACAGTTATGAGCGGTAAATTAAGAGCAGGTATCTTAGGCGGAACCGGAATGGTAGGACAGAGATTCATCTCTCTGCTTGAAAACCATCCATGGTTTGAGGTTGTCTGTATAGCGGCAAGTCCGAGAAGCGCGGGAAAGACTTATGAGGAAGCTGTAGGCGGGCGCTGGAAGATGGACACTCCTATGCCGGATTCTGTTAAGAATATAGTTGTGTGCGACGTTAATGATATTGACAAGGTCAGCAGCCAGGTTGATTTTGTGTTTAGCGCAGTTGACATGACGAAGGATGAGATACGCGCTATTGAGGAGGCTTATGCCAAGACGGAGACACCTGTAGTATCAAATAACAGCGCCCACAGATGGACGCCGGATGTGCCGATGGTGGTTCCTGAAATCAATCCGGAGCATCTTGCTATTATCGAGAACCAGAAGAAGCGTCTCGGAACAGACAGAGGATTTATTGTAGTCAAGCCTAACTGTTCGATACAGAGCTACACGCCGGCCCTCTTTGCATTAAAGGAATTTAAGCCTACAAAGGTTATAGCCTCGACGTATCAGGCCATATCCGGCGCCGGAAAAACATTTGCCGACTGGCCGGAAATGATGGGCAACATTATACCGTATATCGGCGGCGAGGAGGAAAAGAGCGAGCAGGAGCCGCTCCGAATATTTGGCCGCGTTGAGAACGGTGTCATTGTCAAGGCGCAGTCACCTGTTATATCAAGCCAGTGTATCCGTGTTCCGGTTCTTAACGGACATACGGCGACAGTATTTATGAGCTTTGAGAAAAAGCCTTCAAAAGATGAGATTATTGAGAGATGGACTTCATTCAAGGGTCTGCCGCAGGAACTTAACCTTCCTAGCGCGCCGAAGCAGTTCATAAGTTACAGGGATGAGGATGACCGTCCGCAGGTAACCATGGACGTAGATTATGAGAACGGAATGGGAGTTGTCCTCGGAAGGCTTCGGGAAGATATCATATTCGATTACAAGTTTGTAGGTCTGTCACACAATACTGTGCGCGGCGCTGCAGGCGGCGGCGTTCTCATTGCGGAGCTTTTGAAAGCCCAGGGACAGATACAGCCGAAGTGAATGTGATTATGTAAATATATTTTTAGTATGGGGCTGTTGCTTCACGAATTTTCATTCGTTAAAGCGACAGTCCCATTTGTGCGAAGTTAACAAGGGATCTGTCTTATATACTTTCTTTGTATACAAGTAGATACCTTTGTTTATATATAAAATGTATTGCTAATTATCTATATAAAGGATATACTAATATTACAAACATATACAAAATAACTGCAATATGTTTATAAGGAGAGGAGCATTATGGAACAACAGGTTTTAATTCAACTTAGGGCAGATAAGGCGCTGAAACAGGAAGCAGCTGAAATATATGAAAGTCTTGGGATGGATTTACCTACGGCATTCCGGATGTTCATGACTCGAAGCCACAATTTATATTAAAATAAAACTATGATTCAGTGAGGGAGTGTTTCGGTGAAACTTTTGATTAAAAATGGACATGTCATAGACAGCGAAAACGACGGGAAAGCGGATGTGTTGATTGCGGATGGCGTTATTAAAGAAGTGCGTCCGGGTATTGACGAGAGCGTGGCGGATGAAGTTATGGATGCGTCGGGCAGGTATGTCATGCCGGGATTCATTGATTTGCACGTTCATTTTAGGGAGCCGGGATATACGCATAAGGAAACGGTAAGGACGGGCAGCCGGGCAGCTGCAAAAGGCGGCTACACGTCTGTATTTTGTATGCCGAACACAAAGCCTGTAATAGACAGTGCGAGAGAGTATAAGAACTTAATGGATATAATTGAAAGAGATTCCGTTGTCAATGTATATCCTGTCGGGGCCGTGACAAAGGGACAGCAGGGAAAAGAACTTGCCGATATTGAAGAGATGGCCTCTCTTGGAATGAAAGCTATAAGCGAGGATGGAAAATCTGTTATGGACTCTTCCATATACAGAAGGGCGATGCAGATTGCAAAAAAAGCCGGGATAACCGTATTTGCGCACTGCGAGGATATCAATCTTGTTCAGGGCGGAGTCATGAATATGGGAGACAGAGCCGATGAACTTGGATTTAAGGGCATAAGCAATGCCGTTGAGGATATAATTGCCGCAAGGGATATACTTCTTGCAAAGGAAACAGGGACAAGGCTTCATCTGTGCCATTGTTCTACAAGGGACAGCGCATATATGCTAAGATGTGCAAAGGAGGAGGGCCTGGCTGTGTCCGGCGAGGTATGTCCGCATCATTTCACGCTTACGGATGAGGACATTAAGGGCGACGACGCCAATTATAAAATGAATCCTCCGCTAAGAGGCAGAAAAGATGTTGAAGCGATGAAGGAAGGAATACAAAAAGGATATATCGAGGTTATCTCTACGGACCATGCGCCGCACAGTGTTGAAGAGAAAGCGCAGTCTATTGAAAAAGCGCCGTTTGGAATTGTAGGATTGGAGACTGCATTCGCATTAGCGTATACGGAGCTTGTCAAATCCGGACTTATAACTTTTAGGCGCCTTGTGGAGTGTATGAGTTCTAATCCTGCCAAAATAGCGGGTATAGACAAAGGAATGATAAAGGAAGGCAAGGCGGCTGATATTACAATTGCCGATATTGATAAGGAGTATGAGATAGACAGCAGTACATTTGAGTCTATGGGGAAAAATACCCCTTTTAATGGTTTCAGGGTAAACGGAAAGGTTATAACAACAATTGTCGGCGGAAAGGTAGTATATAACGAGGCATAATATTATATCGGTTGACCATCTCACAGGCTCCGGTTGGCATCCGATTTCAGAAAGGATGCATTCATCAGCAGGCCGTGTGCATATGTTAATGAAAACATCAGGAGGGCAGAACAATGATAAACAAATTAGTTGAGAAGATAAAAAAAACGGAGGCGCCTATAGTTGTAGGTCTTGACCCAATGCTTGGATATATTCCGGGGCATATAACGGACGCGGCTTATAAAGAGTACGGAATGAATCTTGATGGCGCAGCAAAAGCCGTATGGCAGTACAATAAGGGAATTGTAGACGCTGTGTGCGACCTTATCCCGGCTGTCAAACCGCAGATTGCGATGTATGAGCAGTTTGGAATTCCCGGACTTGCGGCATTTAAGCAGACGGTTGACTATTGTAAGGAGAAAGGACTTGTCGTAATCGGCGATATTAAGCGAGGCGATATAGGTTCAACGTCAGCAGCATACGCTGCGGCGCATATTGGAAAGGTAGATATCGGCGGAAGTTATTTCAGAGGCTTTGACGAGGATTTTATAACTGTCAACCCTTATTTGGGAACGGATGGAATTAAGCCGTTTGCGGATGTTTGTAAGGAAGAAAAAAGGGGTATGTTTATACTTGTGAAGACGTCTAACCCTTCAAGCGGAGAATTTCAGGACAGGCTCATTGACGGAAAGCCGTTGTACGAGCATGTTGCCTCAAAAGTTGCGGAGTGGGGTAAGGATGTTATGGGGAAAGACTACAGCTATATAGGGGCCGTGGTCGGAGCTACCTATCCCGAGATGGGTAAGGTTCTTCGCAAAATTATGCCGCAGTCATATATACTTGTTCCGGGGTACGGCGCACAGGGAGGAAAGGGCAAGGACCTTGTGCATTTCTTTAACAACGACGGACTTGGCGCTATTGTAAACTCGTCAAGAGGAATCATTGCTGCCTATAAACAGGACAAGTATTCTGCGTTTGGGCCTGAAGGCTATGCGGACGCGGCAAGGCAGGCTGTCCTTGATATGAAAGAGGACTTAAAACAGGCTCTAGAGCGTGTTTGAAAATTCATTTCCGCCATCTGCGTCCCCACTTTGCGGTATATTTACGCCAAATTCAGTCAACGTAGCCCGCTACGCTTCCCTCATTTGGCACAAATCTCCCACAAAGTGTGAAACGCATCTGGCAGAAAGCAATTTTAAAACACGCTCTAGAACAATTATAAAAATTCTGTTGTGAATTCCCTGAAGCGCAGAGGCATATTCTGTCTCTGCAGGCCGGGGTTTGCGCGCTCTTTTATTTCGATTGATTCTATAAAACCTTTCCACATTTTTTTTAAGAGCTGTTCGTTTTCGGATGTCGGAAGCGTTATCCGGTCAAAGTTAATGTCTGTTACTGTGTATCCTACGAGGCCGTGCCTGCTTACAGCTACAATATTGCGGCTAACGTCCACAATCATTATATTTTCTTCGGGAAAACGGTCGGCAAAGTGCGGTATAATATTGCTGATTATGTTGTTATGCGGGCGGAACCTTGCAAACAACGTTTTATCCTGCAGTTCCTCAAAGCGGATAAATCCCAGATAGTGGTGATATTCGTTCCACACGTTTTTATGAATCTTCATAATCCGCTGGATTGCGGGGTATGCAAGATAAGTTCTTGCGGACGGTCCAACCGAGAAGCCAAGAATAATCAGTCTGTATATATCATCTGCGCGGTTTTTATCGCATGATAAAAGGCAGGTTTCGACGAGCTCGTAAAAGTCGACGGATATTTTTGTTTTTATAGAAGTTACGATGCTTTTTGCCTTTTTAAGGTCGGGAATTATGTCAATATATTCGTAAAACATATTATTGTCTGTACATGAATTAATTTGTATATAATTGTGGGAGTGGCCATATCTGCTCGACCATGCGTCGTAAATCGCGGTAAGTATTCCTTCCGGGCTGTCCTCGCACAAATATACACGGCGCGGTTTGTCTGTAGGATTTTCATACGGAAATATCTGTGGTGGGATATTGTTGCTAATCATCAGGTGTCGGCTCCTTTTCAGCATGAAATCTGTTCAATTTTTTTTTCAACTATGTCTGAGACGTCAAAAAGTGAAAGCTGTTCATAGGTCTGATCTTTCGACATTCCTTTTGGCAGATTGTCCTTCAAACCTAATAAATTTGCCAGTATAAAGCTCTGCGTAATTTTGATTGGAACGAGACTTTTTCCGCCGCATGTAATAAAGTACTGGGCTCTTTTAAGGACAATGCCCATTTTTTTAAGGTCGTTAAACGTTAATAAACCCGCGGAATGCTTTCTTACGGCAAGAATTCTCTTTGCCGACGTCACGCCTATTCCGGGAACTCTCAAAAGGGTATGGTAGGACGCCGTAGTTATCTCGACCGGAAATATTTCAAGGTGATTGAGCGCATAACTGCATTTCGGGTCTACAAGCGTGTTAAGTGACGGATAATCGGGTGAGAGTATTTCGTCTGCCTTAAACTGGTAGTATCTTAGCAGCCAGTCGGCCTGATACAGGCGGTGTTCCCGAAGCAGCTCGGGACCCTTGCTTGTGTCCGGCAGTTCGGAATCAAGATTCACATTCATAAACGCCGAGTAAAATACTCTTTTTAAGTCAAAACGCTCATACAGCGCCTCGCTTACTTTTATTATCTGGTAGTCGGTATCGTCCGACGCTCCTATAATAAATTGGGTGCTCTGTCCTGCCGGCACAAACCTCCTCGTTCCGGGTTTCATGACAGCGGGTTTGGAAAATTTATTTTTACAGGAAAGGTCGTTCGAAGGAGTAGTAGCGGCCCCTTTCTCCCATTTCACGGGCAGGTTATCCGACAACATTTCCCGGGTTGCCGAATCCGTTAGCAGTTCGCCGTGAAATTCCCTGTCGCTGTCTCTTAGCGTCTGTATGTTGCGCATGGGCGTGAGAATATTAGTACGATTCTTATGCGGCGCAAGTTTATGAAGGCTTTCTGCGGTAGGGAGCTCCATGTTGACGCTCATTCTGTCTGCAAGCCAGCCCGTGCGCGTTATAATCTCCTGGTCGGCGCCGGGTATCGCTTTTACATGTATATATCCATGAAACCTGTAAGTACCCCGTAAAAGCAGAAGTACCCGGTATATCTGTTCCATTGTAGTATCAGGCGAGCGTGTTATTCCTGAGCTTAAAAAAAGACCTTCTATATAATTCCTTCTGTAAAAGGATATCGTAAGCTCGGCAAGTTCCTCCGGCGTAAACGATGTCCTTCTTACATCATTGGAGCGTCTGTTGATGCAGTATTTACAGTCAAATATACATTCATTAGTATATAACACCTTAAGGAGTGATATGCATCTTCCGTCTCCGGAAAATGAATGGCATACTCCCGGACTTATCGTCGAACCCATACCGGAACCGCCGCCGGTACGCTCAACGCCGCTTGACGTGCAGGCAACGTCATACTTTGCGGCCGCCGTAAGTATATTCAGTTTGTCCATCGTATTTTCGGTAACGATAATAATCCCTCCTGACTTTTAATTCTTGTACTGACCGGTTGATAATTAGGCAGACAGTTATATTAAATGCAAACAAGTCAGTACACTAGGCTTCAGTACGCATGAACATCTGTTCTGCAAGAATAAAATAGCACATATGTTCTGATATGTCAAGGGTGTCGTATTATGCTTTACATCAATAATGATATATTATATAATAATACATATTAATATACTTCATAACAATTGCGCTCCGGTGGGGTAGAATAAGTCGCTTACAGCAATCCGCTGTGTACAGCATTCTGCCGTGTACAACAATCCGCTTGAGGCGGAGAATTTTGTAAAGAGATAGTATTTGTTATAAGCGAAGTTGGGTGATAATTCCTTTGAATTCCCGGAAGGCGGCGCAGGGTTCATGAAAAAATTGGTGTTTGCTTAGATAGCGCCAGAGTTTTGATTGGCGGCGGGGCTGTTTGGTGTAAACTATGTATATACAAAAATTACAGATGCTAAAAACCGTATAAATGGTAAGGAGGAAATACATATATGGAACAATACAAGAAGGAATTCATTGAGTTTATGGTTGACTGTCAGGTACTTAAGTTTGGTGATTTTGTTACTAAGAGCGGTAGGAAGACGCCATTTTTCATAAACACGGGATATTACAGGACCGGTGGACAGCTCCGTAGGCTTGGACAGTATTATGCGGCAGCTATTAAAGAAAACTTTGGACTCGATTTTGATGTATTATTCGGTCCGGCATACAAAGGGATACCTCTCAGTGTAACGACGGCAATTGCCTTGAATGAAAAGTATGGAGCGGATGTGGGGTATTGCTCGAACAGAAAAGAGGAAAAAGACCATGGTGATACGGGAATCCTGCTTGGAAGTCCGCTTTCTGCAGACAGCAGGGTGGTTATTATAGAGGATGTGACGACGTCCGGAAAGTCAATAAGAGAGACAATGCCTATATTGAAAGCTAAGGGTGTTGAAAATATTATCGGACTCTGCGTATCTGTCAACCGTATGGAAAAAGGTTTAGGTGACAAAGGCGCCCTTGAGGAGATAGGAGAGAATTATGGTATAAAGACGACTGCAATTGTTACTATGGACGAGGTAATAGAACATCTGTATAATAAGCCGTACAATGGCGAGGTAATTATTAATGACAAAATAAAGGGTCTTATAGATGAATATTATGAAAAATACGGAATTTAAAAGCTGTATTTTATTATGAATTGTTCAACCGCCCTGCAGACTGGAAGTTCATCCTGTGTTATTTGGCTGAAAAAGAATGACGCATTACACTAGAGCGTGTTTGAAAATTCATTCCCGCCATCTGCGTCCCCACTTTGCGGTATATTTACATCAAATTCAGTCAACGTAGCCCGCTACGCTTCCCTCATTTGGCATAAATTTCCCACAAAGTGTGAAACGCATCTGGCAGAAAGCAATTTTCAAACACGCTCTAGAATCTAAAAAGCATATGCCGCATATTGTGGTATATGCTTTTTAGATGTGCGTACCTCCTGTTAATTTTACGTTTGAACCTCCTTGCCACAATATACATCATATGTAAATAATGCACAAAAGATGTAAATGATATTGTGCATTTTGTACAATATATTATGTTGCAAATAAAATATATTAATGCAATATTAATAATACAATATGTATATTTTTGTTAATGTATACAAAGAATATTTTTTTGTTCCGATGCTATTTACAAATGATGAAAGGTGCTTTATTATTGTAGTAGAAAAAAATTTGCAAATTAATTTTCTGGAGTTTGGTAGTTCTAACAGTATTATTCGGTGACGTCTTATTTAATTTCATAATTTTATGCATTGGCAGAGTAATATATGCTTTACTGGATTTGGATACGGCCTTTGGTGTAAGTTGAGGGATAGCTGGATGCGTAAAATCATATGAATCCGTTTTTTACCATTATATTAAAAGAATACAGTAAGAGGTGAATTTTTATTGAAGATAATATTTTGGAGTAATGTAAGAGGACAATGCGGCACTACATTACATACCGCATGTATGGCTGTTATACAGTCTCTATTTTCCAAGCAAAAGGTTGTTATGATGGAGAATCACGAGCATCTTGTGAACATTGAAACCTGTTTTTCAGGTGACGCAGGCGGAATGGTGCGTGAAAAAGGAAGGTATAACGATATAGGGCTTGAGAATCTTATTGAACTGTTTGATAATGTAATTCCCGGAACAGAGGAAAAGCTGATAAGGAGATGCGCGGTCAATTACCTGCATGACAGGCTGTTTTACCTGCCTCATGGAGCCGTCACTAATAATGACATGATTGACTATGTATTTTCCAGAAATATGAACAAATTGTTTGGCGCTCTGGAAAAATATTATGATTCCATATATATTGATGCGTTTTCAACCGAATATGTGAGGATGCAGTCGATGCTTGACAGCGCGGACATAATAGTGGTGAATCTGAATCAGAACAATAATGTATTAAGACATTTTTTCAGAAATTTTGCTTCTTTTCAGGAAAAGGCGGTATACCTTTTGGGAAACTACTATAATACCAGCCAGAACAGTCTTACGGAAATTAGAAGAAGATACCGTATACCAAAAGACAGAATCTACGCTATACCGTACTGCAGAGAGGCGGCTGAGGCAGAATCGCAGGGAAATATAGCTGAATTCATTGCGAAAAACTACCTCAGTCCCTCAATCAATAACAAAGAATTCATTAATGCGCTGCACGGCGCGTATAATGGAATCATGTATTTTTATTCGTCCTCATCCGGCTCGTCTTCGATTCGCGGTTTGAGTTTGATATAAATTTTAATAATACTTCTCTTATCAACTTCAAGAACGCGGTATATAGCATTATCATCTTCGGCTGTCTCATTCTTTTCAGGGAAGTCAGACAACAGATTAATAACATGACCTCCGATGGAATCGTAATCATTTGAATCTATTTCGAGTCCTATCTCATCGCTGATTTCATTGAGATTGGTTGAGCCGTCGACAATATATTCGTCGTCGCTGACTTTTGTAATAGAATCTTCTTCGCCTATATCATACTCATCGCGTATTTCACCAACGATTTCCTCAATAAGGTCTTCGAGTGTTATAATACCTGCAAATCCGCCGTATTCGTCAAGAACGATTGCCATAGCTATGTATTCCTTTCGCATATCGACAAACAATTCGGATGTTTTGCGGTACTCGTAAGTGATATAAGGTTTACGCACAAAATCGCGGATGTGAAACGATTCGGGAGAGCCGTGAAAGAAGAACAAGTCTTTGAGGTTGATTGTTCCGATTATATTATCAATGTTGTCGCTGTATACAGGAAGGCGGGAAAATTTATTCTCGCTGAAAGATTTGAGAAGCTCGTCATAGGACAGGTCTTCAGGTACTATCTGGACTTCGACGCGGGGTACCATTACATCTTTGACAAGGGAATCGCCGAACTCGACTATGTTTGTAATCATTTCGTGTTCCTCGGATTCAATTACGCCCTCTTCATGGCTGACGTCGAATATAGTCATTAGCTCATCCTCGGTAATCTGTGTTCCCTTGACAGACAGGTCTATTTTAAAGATGCTTAATATACCCGCAGATATTGTTGTTACGAGGAATACAAATGGGGTAAGAAGCTGTGTGACGAAATATATAAAATTGCTGTAACCGAGCGCAAGTTTCTCAGCATGAACGGTTGCAAGAGATTTTGGCGTGATTTCTCCAAAGATAAGAACAAGAATAGTAAGTATTCCAGTTGCTATTCCGGCCGCAAGGCTTGAGCTTTGCTCCATGCCAATGTATTCCTTACATATTTTGTAAGCAAATGATGTTGATATGGAAGAGGCTGAGAGATTAACCACATTATTGCAGATAAGAATTGCACTCAGCATTTTCGTAGGGTCTTCCACAAGTTTGCTGACCGTACATGCCTTTTTATTGCCTTCCTCGGCAAGGCTTCGTATTTTCATCTTGCCGACAGTTGTAAGGGCTGTCTCGGCAGAAGAAAATACGGCTGATAAAACAAGTAAAATAATTAAAATTAAAATAGTCGCGACATCGCTAGGGTCCAAAGTTTAATCATCTCCTAAATATAAAATTACGAATATTGTATCGTAAGTGTTGTATTGTGTCAAGAAAGAGCCTGTCTTTTCCTTGCCATATCGTCACTGTCAAGGTATTCGTCGTATGTTGAAACCTTATCGATTATTCCGTTCGGTGTAATTTCGATAATACGGTTTGCAATCGTTTGTATGAACTGGTGATCCTGTGATGTAAAAAGTATTACGCCCGGGAATTTTATAAGTCCGTTGTTAAGCGCAGTAATGCTTTCCATATCAAGGTGGTTTGTAGGTTCATCCATAATAAGTATATTTGAGCCAAGCATCATCATCTTCGAGAGCATAACGCGGACGCGTTCCCCTCCGGATAGTACATTGACTTTTTTAATACCGTCATCGCCGGCGAAAAGCATCCTTCCAAGGAAACCGCGTACATATGTGGCGTCCTTCTCAGGAGAGAACGGCATAAGCCAGTCGACAATACTCTCTTCTTTAGTGAAATATTCCGTATTATCTTTAGGAAAATACGAGTGCGAGGTTGTAACACCCCACTTGTATGTTCCTTCATCAGGCTCCATTTCGCCGGCGAGGATTTTATATAACGTAGTTATTGCAAGCGTCTGGTTTCCGACAAATGCAATTTTGTCATCGTGGCCCACGGTAAATGATATATTGTCAAGTACTTTGACGCCGTCAATTGTTTTGCTTAAGTTCTCAACAGTCAGGACTTCATTACCAATTTCGCGGTTTGGTTTGAAATCAATATAAGGATATTTTCTGCTGGAAGGTTTTATCGTATCAAGCTCAATTTTTTCAAGCGCGCGTTTTCTTGACGTTGCCTGCTTCGACTTTGATGCGTTTGCGCTGAACCTTTGTATGAATTCCTGAAGTTCCTTTATCTTTTCCTCTTTTTTCTTATTGGCTTCTTTCATCTTTTTATTCATGAGATGGCTTGACTCGTACCAGAAATCATAGTTGACGTCATACAGCTCTATTTTAGCATAGTCGATATCGGCTGTATGTGTGCAGACTTTATTAAGAAAATACCTGTCGTGGGAAACGACAATTACCGTATTGTCAAAATTAATCAAAAATTCCTCAAGCCATCTTATGGCGTCAAGGTCCAGATGGTTTGTGGGCTCGTCGAGGAGAAGAATGTCAGGGTTGCCAAAGAGAGCCTGTGCTAAAAGTACTTTTACTTTCTCAGGTCCTTCAAGCTCACCCATCATTTTATAGTGATATTCACTGTCTATTCCAAGTCCGTTGAGGAGGGTCGCAGCGTCCGATTCAGCCTCCCATCCGTTCATGTTAGCGAACTCGCCTTCAAGCTCGCTGGCCTTTATACCGTCCTCGTCTGTAAAATCTTCTTTGGCGTATATAGCCTCTTTTTCTTTCATTATCTCATAGAGACGTTTGTTACCCATAATTACAGTGTCAAGGACAGGAAACTCGTCGTATTTGAAATGGTCCTGCTCAAGTACTGAAATACGCTGGCCCGGAGTAATAATTATTTCTCCCTTATTAGGCTCAAGCGCTCCGGAGAGAATCTTCAGGAAAGTAGACTTTCCGGCTCCGTTCGCTCCGATAAGTCCATAACAGTTTCCCTCTGTAAATTTTATATTAACATCCTCAAAAAGTGGTTTTTTCCCAAATCGCAGTGTTACGTTACTTGCCTGAATCATATTATATATCCTTTCTTAACAAATAAAACTGATTTACTTTCAGAGTAAAAAATAAACATACAGATTTAATTTTACATAAATTCAAAAAAAAAGCAAGTATTTTTCTATTTTTTTGACGACTGGGTGTTAGCACTCCTCTTTGGTGAGTGATAAAAAGTTCTTGACATTGTAAAATGTTGGAGTTATCATATGTATTAATTCAAATATTAATTATAAAGAAGGAGAGATTATTATGACAGAAGTACAGGGTAATTTATCAATCGATTCGGAAAATATATTTCCCATAATTAAAAAATGGCTTTACTCAGACCATGATATATTTATAAGGGAAATGGTGTCGAACGGATGCGACGCTATCACTAAGGTGAAAAAGCTTGACGTCATGGGTGAAATTAATCTTCCGGATGATTATAAGCCGCAGATAAAAGTTATTGTAAGTCCCGAGGACAAAACGATTCAGTTTGTGGATAACGGTATAGGAATGACGGCGGACGAGGTGAAAGAATATATTAACCAGATTGCTTTTTCCGGAGCTGCCGAGTTTATAGAGAAATATAAAGATAAGACAAATGACGAGCAGATTATCGGTCATTTTGGACTTGGTTTTTACTCGTCGTTCATGGTTGCCGACAGGGTTTCTATTGAGACGCTCTCATTTACGCAGGAGGCCGAGGCCGTTTACTGGGAGTCTGACGGAGGAATGGAATTCTCGATGAGAGACGGAGACAGGGAGACCGCAGGAACCACTATTACATTGTATCTGAATGAGGACAGCACCGAGTTTGCGAACGAATACAGGGTAAGGGAAGTTCTTGAAAAATACTGTTCGTTCATGCCGGTGGAGATATTCCTTGAGAAGAAAAATGCCGAGCAGGAGTACGAGACGATAGACGCCGCCGACATAAGGGATGACGACGTAGTAGTAGAGAGAATTATCGAGGAGGCCAAGACGGAGGAGCGTGAAAACGAAAAGGGAGAAAAGGAGACGGTAGAAGTAACCCCGCAGAAGGAAAAGGCCAAGATTAATAAGAGGCCGGTTTCAATCAGCGATATACATCCGCTTTGGACAAAACATCCGAATGATGTTTCCGACGACGAGTATAAAGAATTTTACCGTAAAGTATTCAGGGATTACAGGGAGCCGCTGTTCTGGATTCATCTGAATATGGATTATCCGTTCAATATTAAAGGAATACTGTATTTTCCAAAAATAAATACGGAGTACGACAATCTCGAGGGAGTAATAAAGTTATATAACAACCAGGTATTTATTGCGGACAATATTAAGGAAGTCATTCCTGAGTTCCTTATGCTCCTCAAAGGAGTTATAGACTGCCCCGACCTGCCGCTTAACGTATCGAGGAGCGCGCTGCAGAACGACGGTTTTGTAAAGAAGATATCCGATTATATTACTAAGAAAGTTGCGGATAAGCTTTCGGGAATGTACAAGGTTGACAGGGAGAATTATGAAAAGTTCTGGGATGACATAAGCCCGTTCATCAAGTTTGGATGTCTGAAGGATGAAAAATTCAGGGAAAAGATTAAGGATTATATCATATTCAAAAATCTTGACGATAAGTATATAACGCTTCCTGAATATATAGAGGCTGCGTACGGAAAAGAAGACGCTTCGGATAATGAAGCTTCCGGGGGTGAGACGTCAGGCGATAACACTTCCGAAGACGGTGCGGCTGAGAAAATGGACGCGGATACTTCCGCTGAAAACGCCGGCGATACGGAAACCGATGAGAAAGACGAGAAAAAGACCGTATTCTACGTGACGGACCTTCAGCAGCAGAGCCAGTATGTCAACATGTTCCGCGAGCAGAATCTTGACGCATTTATACTGACCCATTCTATCGACCAGCCGTTTATTCAGCAGCTTGAGCAGAATGACGATAAAATTAAGTTCCAGAGGATTGACGCCGAGGTGACTGACACCTTTGAGGAAAAAGAAGAGGGCGAGGAATGGGAGAATACAACGAAGACCCTTACCGATGTTTTTAGAAAAGCGCTTGGAAATGACAAACTTGACGTACAGGTAAAGAAGCTAAAAAATGAAAATGTTGCGTCGATGATTACGCTGTCTGAGGAGACAAGGCGTATGCAGGATATGATGAAAATGTATTCCGCAGGCGGTATGGGCATGGGAATGGATATGTTTGGAGGCGGAGAGACGCTTGTCCTTAATGCAAACAACAGCCTTGTCAAATACATCCTTGAAAATGGCGACGGCAGTAATACGGATACATTCTGCAAACAGCTGTATGACCTTGCAATGATAAGCCACAGGCCGCTGTCTGCGGAGGCGATGACTGCGTTTGTCGCAAGGAGCAATGAGATAATGATGCTTCTTACCAAATAAACCGGAAAATAAGGAAGTGTCCGGATGCATTGCCATTTTAACAAATAAGTCATGGCTCTATCTTTGTAGTTAAGAGCATAATACGGATAAGTGATTATTTGGTTCATAAGGAACGTTATATGAACCAAATAATCACTTTCTTATATTAAAGCTTCCTGTTTATTAAGTCAGCTGTGGAAGGCCGAGGTAGTTGAGCAGGCCTACATATATTCCGTACGCAAACTGGTACTGGTCGTTTACAAGTTTGACGGAATCTGCAAAGTTCGTTATGTAAGCGAGCTCTACAAGGACGGAAGGCATCGTCGTATATTTCAGCACGTATAGCGAAGGATTGGCAAATACGCCGTTGTTTTTCGTGTTGACGCGCCTGACAATTTCATTTACTATGTTCTCGCCGAGGTAGTAGGCGGGAGTGTTTGTCTGATATACATAGGCTTCCGTGCCGTTAGCAGTAATATTCGTACTTGCATTACAGTGTATGCTGATAAAGTAATCTGCAGCCCAGTTATTGGCTTCCTCTACCCGTATCCGAAGACTTGAACTGTTGTTGTAGCCGACGTTGGCTGTTATGCTGTCTCTTGATGTACGCGCCTCAAACCTGTAGTCTGACGATAAAATGTCAGACAAATATGCGCCAACCATGTATGTTATGTCCTGTTCGTATAATCCGAACCCTTCTGCACCCGCATTGACCGACGCGCCGTGTCCCTGGTCTATATATATTTTTATAGCCATAATTTCATTCCATATGTTTTTTGTATATTATATGCGCCGTGTTCAATATATGAACACATTTTTGATATAATATTTAAAATATAATATTTTTCGCATAATAATTTAATGGATATTCTGCGTGATTATGCCAAATATCAACAAGACAAGACGCTAGAGCGTGTTTGAAAATTCATAAAGAATATACATTATATAATGGTAAGGGGATAATTGACATGGCAGGATTAATAATTATAATGATCGGACTAATTTTTAGTACGATAGATATTCCGGTTTACACAATTGCAACGTATCCGAAGTACACGATTCTTCATAATGTGGACGGTATGGGAGAAGTTATTCAGGAGTATGTTGCAGTCAATATGATGGGAAGCGAGCTAAAGCTGGATGTATTTTCCGATTTGTTCGCATACCTGCTTATATTTATAGGGGTTTGCATGCTTTTAAAATACAATATTAAATTTGTAAAGGTGTTTATCCCGCTTTTTGCAACGGCGTTTCTGTACGTATTTATGAAAGGGCTTCCTTTCTGGTATGAGGGGAAACAGTTGATTGTATACGGGCTGGCCGTATCGGCGGCGCTTGTGGCTGCGGAGATTCTCATGGAGTATTTTCTTGTCTATACAATCGCGCAGACAACGTCGGATTTGCCGAATCAAAGGGATACCGTACTCATGAAATTCGGATGGATTGGCTCGGTGCTTTGCAGGGGATTTCTTTATTTTATTGTACTTGTCGGCCTTGAAAGGTGGATTATCAATATATATATCGTAGTTCAAATTGGATTTATGGCATTTTGCCTGCACAGGATGTTTCGGTGCAGGCAGTATCTGAAAAAACAGGAAAAGTGAATTTAAGTGTGGTCGCTTATGAACTTTTCTGCGCTCAGCTTTACGTCCATCATATAATTGTAATAATCGTCAAGCAGAGGTTCTATGCCGGCAATGTCTTCGTTCTTCCCCATCATTTCAAGAGTCAGTGACTGTCTTGCGAGTTCGTTTGCCGATACTATTGCCGCGACCCCCTTTAGGCCGTGTACTTCCACTACAAATGTCTTTATGTCGTTAGGAAATGAAAAACTTATAATATCCTTTTTCTTTGGTATCGTATCACAGAAATTGCGAAGAGTCTTGAGGTATATAGGCATAGAGCCGATTCTTGCAAGTCCCTCTTTGAAATCGATGAATTCGTCATCCTCGGAATCTAACTCCATTGAAGTGACGGAATCGCCGTGCCTGTACTCGAAGCATTCTGCGTTTTCATCAGGGGTCAGCCATTTGTACAGGAGTTCGTGAAGCTTGTATATGTCAAGGGGCTTTGCTATGAAATCTGAGAAGCCCATGTTAATATATGTCTCTTTTGAACCTGATGCGGCTCCTGCCGTGCAGGCAATAACAGGGATATTGCCGTATTTTCCGCCGTCAAGCTGTCTTATTGCGTTCATTGTTTCCTCTCCGTCCATTACCGGCATCATATGGTCCATCAGTATCAGGTCGTATGTGTTGTTTTTTACCAAATCTATTGCGGATTCACCTGATGAAACCGTGTCTATCTTCATTTTGTAGGGCTCTAGTATTCCGGTTGCAACCTGAAGGTTCATGACATTGTCGTCCACAATCAGGATACGTTTCTCTGGCATGGTGAATATCTTCAGCGGCTGGCCCATGGTATGGCGTCCGTCGTGCAGCTCCTTTCCCGTAAGATAGGATAATATTTCAAGTGCAAACAGCGGGATATATATCGTCGCGCCCTGTATACCGGTGTTAAATGTCGTTTTTACGAGGGAAATGAGTGTAACATTGTCATCAAACTCCATCTCGTCACGCAGCATTGCAATTGTGTCAGGGTCTGCCAGGACAAAATCATATGCGTTTTGCGACAATTTCTCAGAAAACTCATAGTTGTCGTCCGCAATATAGAAGTCGGCATATGCGTCCTCAAGGCAGAGCGAGTAGTGTACTGATAAAAGCTGTGATTTTTCAAGTATGAGTATTTTTTTCTTTGCGCCATTATTGTTGTATTCAGGCATCAGGCGCTCCGGGGAGGCAATTTTCTGTTTTATGTTTACAGTAAAAACGGTGCCTTTGTGGTATATCGAATGAACAGTAATATCACCGTCCATAAGCTTAGCAAATTGTTTTGCTATAGGCATACCCAGTCCCGTGCCTTCTATATGCTTGTTATTTTCAGTATCAAGGCGGGTATAGTTATCAAATACAAAGTCTATATCTTCTTTTTTAATTCCGATGCCGGTATCTTCTACAGAAACTATTAGCCTGATTTCGTCGTCGTCAAGATATTCGCAGTCAATGGTAGTTATTATGTGTCCTTTTCTTGTGTATTTTACGGCATTGGATATTATATTGTTAAATATCTGCCTGACGCGCAGGGAATCGCCGATAAGCTGTTTTGGGACGTATGACGCTATACATACCATGTAATCTATCGGTTTTTCAGCAAGCCTGATAGTTGCCGAAGTAGTCGTATCATATATGATGTCCTCAAGAAAATAACTTTCATTTATCAGCTCAAATTTGTTTGAGTTCAGTTTTGAAAAATCCAGCAGATCGTTAATCATGGCAAGAAGATTTTTTCCTGAGTCAGAAATGTATGCTATCTGCCTGAGCTGCCCCTCGTTAAGTTCGGAATGTGATAAAATCTCGCTGACTCCTATAATGGTATTTAAGGGGGTTCGCAGTTCATGGCTTACGTTTGCAAACATAAGCGACTGGCTTTCCTGTATTTTCTTTCGGTTGATATCCTTAAATACAGGCAACAGATATACAACCGTTATAAGGAGCAGAAGAAATATATATAATGCAATATTCATATTTGTGCGCATTCTGTATGATGAGGTGTCAATTGAGAGCGGGTCGGAACTCATGCTGATATATGCGGTCCATCCCATGTTGTTAAGCTTGTTGGACGTTATATATTGCGGGTGTTTTCCGCCGGTGTAGAGGTAGACTGTATCGTCCGTTTCCCTGGGGCCGTTAATCCAGTCACAGAATGACGCATCCTGTAAAAGCGACTGCAGGGGTTTTATATTGTTTGCAGACAGGAATTTTGAATCCGAGACCGCAATTATTGAGGAGTTTTTGTCGGTAAGCATTATCTGCGTGTCTTTTATATTTACATTGATGGAATCTATAATTAAGCCGGTGTCGATAAACTCGCATATTATGCCGGTTGGAAAATCATTTGACGCGGAACAGATTGGACGGGCAATTACGATATAGCGTTTTTTGATGTCGTCTACAGTTTCGTCATAGGTAGCCGTAATCCCATAGCCCTTTATGGCGGTCTTAAAGAAATCGGTGTCGCTTATGTTAACCGACTCGTGCGAGTTAAGCAGTTCCATATCGCCGTTGTAATCAGTAATTCTATAGATAGCCGTAGTATCGCGCATGACCATCTGCCTTAAGTATCGGTTCTGTTCCCTTGCGCTTTCCATATAATTAAGCGCGTTTGATATAGATACGAGGTTGTTCTCGTATCTTTGCAGCGAGCTTTTTATATTGTCTGAAATAACGCGGCCCAGCACATTTGCCATATCAAAAGTAAGGTTGTCACCGTTGGCCTTGAGTTCTAAGCTGTTATTGTGCAAAGATACCGAAAATGAAGCCGTCAGTAAAAATACGATGACAATAAGAATAACGAGTCTATATTTTTTCATTGTGTACGTCCTTCTAGGTAGTTGTATTGTAAATGAGACCTCCGCCCTGTTTTTTGCGGAATGTTTTTCAAATGTCGTTTAGGATAGTATAACATTACAGGTTGTCAGATGCAAATATAAGCAGTATGCGATTACTTGACAGTAACGATATGAATTAATCCGCGGCCATATATTGAAAAATTCGGTTGCAGAATATATACTATATGCATATTATATTTAAAAGGGTGAATTAAATGGGAAATCGTAAAGTGGCAGCTGCGTTTTTAGTATTTGTGATTGGAATTACTTCGGGGTTGATTTTTAATGGGAAGACAAGCCCCGCGAAAACGGTGTATAGGGAAGGATTTTCTTACAGTAAGATTACGAAGGGTATTAAAAAGAGGATAAACGGGATATCGTATAAGAAAAATAAGTACATAACGTATGATGACTTGAGATATGTCAGGGTAAAGTATTATAATTACAAGGGAAAAGAAAAGGAAGGCGAGCTTATAGTCAACAAGCTTATAGCAAGGGATGTGGCCGAGATATTTTACGAGCTGTATGAGATAAAATATCCAATCAGGCGGATAAGGCTTGTTGACGAGTATGATGCCGACGACAACTTATCCATGGCGGCGGATAACACGTCCTCGTTTAATTACAGGATTATCGCAGGCTCTAATAACAGCCTTTCAATGCATGCGCTTGGATTGGCGCTCGATATTAATCCTAAGATTAATCCCTGCGTAGGCGGGGCGCATGGCATAGTGCCTCCAAACGGAAAGGCATACTCGCAGCGAAAGGTTTCAAAATGCGGGGGAAAGTATGCGGATAACATGATTCACAAAGGCGACGAGGCTTATAATATATTTATAAAACATGGTTTTTCCTGGGGCGGCGAATGGGATAATATGAAAGATTATCAGCATTTTTACAAGGTTACGGGAAAATATAAGAAGATGGGCAGATTTGAATGGTAAGCATAATATATACGTCCGGAGGAGATTGAGCAGATGAAGAAAACAGTTATTATTGTAGTTGCGGTAAGTATTTTGATGGTCGCGGGATTTGCGGGATTCTTATATATGATGAATAAGAACAGTGAGAAAATACGGGATGAGCAGACTCGTGCGGGAGCGGAGGAGAGCGGCATAGTTTCACTGCAGGAAGAACATTTTGCCCTGAACATACCGGGAACGGAGGAAGTGAAGGAACTGGTAGTTGCGGGCGAGCAGGCCAACGTGCTTTTATTTGGCAATGCGGGCGCTGCGGATATATATAATGCGGACCATACCGCACAGATAAAATCGCAGCTTGAGAGGATGCAGAGCAAGAAGGAGTACACGTTTAAGGAGCCGCTGCTTTCGTACAATCCGTATGGAACGAATGCGTGCGGGCTGTATATTTATTTTGAGACTGAAGGGAAAAGTTATTTAAATTATACGGTCTCGGCGCCGGACGAGAACATACCGGATTATACAAGGACAATGAAAGAAAATGCGGTTAACGGTAAAAATGCATACGAGTATCTCATTACCGGACTGATTCCCGGTATGGAGAATTATGTAAGGCTTAGGCTGCTGTCGGATGACGGCAGGGAAGTTGAGACCGTCATATACAAAATCAATATGCCGGCGTCGCCGTATGGCAGCCCGTCGTCGGTGGCATGCAGTTATCCGGGCGACCCAAAGGCGGTAAGTAACGGGCTGTATTATATGTATGGGTGCGGCAGCGCCAGTATTCCCGCATATGACAATGCCGGCTATCTCAGGGAGGAGATACCCCTTATTGAGGAGAATGCAATCGGTCTTGTAATCGGAGAGGCCGGAATGTATGTTGCCCCGTCTACAGGATGTGTTGCCAAGCTGTCCGTTACGGGCGAGGTACTCTCGGTTGTGAACACGACGGGCCACAACATAACTTCCTGTATGGATTATAACGGAATGGGACAGATCGTGTGCGTATCGGGCAGACAGGACAGGAAAACAACGGGGGACGTCATAATATCGGTTGATATGGAGACGGGGCAGGTAAATGAAGTGACAGATTTCAGAAAACTTCTCCGCCGTTATTATAAGTTATATGCGAAGGCCGACAAAAAATCGGATTGGCTGGGAATTAACAGCCTTGTATTTTTTGACAAACAGGATGTAATTGTAAGCGCGGGAGGTATATCGTCAATTATTAAGATAGACAATGTGACGAGCAAAAATCCGGTTGTAAATTATGTAATTGGCGACAGGAAATCATGGGAAAGCGCCGGTATGGCCGACAAATGTCTCACTAAGACTGATGAAAAAGAAGAAAGTGAAACTACAGACGGCAAAGATGAAACCGAAGCGGCCGCAGACGGCGGGGAAGGAGACGCCGGAAAAATAGATAATATACTTGAGAAAATGGATGCAGGCGACGAGCCGTTTGGCAATCCGAAAAATCAGACAGGGGCGATTCCTTATATGAATACGGAAAATGAAAATGCCGTTGACGAATCCGGCAGTTTTGTGCCGGTAACCAGTTATTATCTGAGCACTATAAGCGGAAATGACGGGGCGTCGTCCGAGTACTTAAGATATAAAATTGACGAGGAGAGCAGGACCTGCGCTCTTACGAGGCAGCAGGCAGTGTCTCCGGTGTCGGGCAGGGGTTCGCTCTGCCAGTCGGGCGTTAATTATGTGGTCAGCGACGGGAGCTCGGGGGTATATGAAACGGATGTGAACGGAAATATATGTATTACTCTTGGAATAAATGTGGCGAACTGCGATAAATATTCCATGAAGGATTTTCGTTTCCGTTAAAAAAACACTTGTTAATGATGGATATAATTGGTATACTATATATACTTATAAACTTTAGTTTTAGAAAGGAAGATTAATAGTCGTTATGTTATCAGAATTAAAAGAAAAAGTATATGAAGCCAATATGGAGCTTTGGAGAAAAGGTATGGTTATATATACCTGGGGTAACGTAAGTGGTATTGACAGTGACAAGGGACTTGTAGTTATTAAGCCGAGCGGCGTTGACTACGATACAATGAAGCCTGAGGATATGGTTGTTGTGGACCTGAACGGCAATGTTGTGGAGGGGAAGCTTCGCCCGTCGTCAGACACTCCTACGCATGTTGTGCTTTATAAGCAATATCCGCAGATGGGTGGAATCGTACATACACATTCCACGCACGCCGTTGCATTTGCGCAGGCAGGAAAGCCTATTACCGCGCTTGGAACAACGCATGCGGATTATTTCTTTGGAGATATTCCGTGTACGAGAAGCCTTACCGAGGAAGAAGTGAGCGAATCATACGAGGAGAATACGGGAAAGGTTATTATTGAGACGTTTGAGGGTATGGACCCGATGGCGGTCCCGGGAGTTGTATGTAAGAATCACGGACCGTTTGCATGGGGTAAGACTCCTGACGAGGCGGTATATAATTCCGTAGTCATGGAGAAGGTTGCCGAGATGGCATATATAACATATGGAATTAATCCGAATGTTGACAGAGCCCCGCAGTATATAATGGACAAGCATTATTATAGAAAACATGGACCAAATGCATATTATGGCCAGGGTGGGGAACATTAATCCTGTTATAATATGTAAAAAAATATGAAAGGTGATTTGAAATGGATAATTTACAATTAAAAAAGACGGCTAATGAAGTCCGTAAAGGCATTGTAACAGCAGTATATAATGCAAAGTCAGGCCATCCGGGCGGTTCACTTTCAGCAGCAGATATATATACATATCTGTACTTTGAGGAACTCAACGTAGACCCGAAAGAGCCGCGCAAGGCTGACAGGGACAGATTTGTATTATCAAAGGGACACACGGCGCCGGGTTATTACTCTACGCTTGCAAACAGGGGATTCTTCCCGGTGGAAGACCTTAAGACGCTTCGTCATACAGGCTCCTATCTGCAGGGACATCCGAATATGAATGACGTTCCGGGAGTAGACATGTCAAGCGGTTCGCTTGGACAGGGAATTTCTGCGGCAGTTGGTATGGCCCTCTCCGCAAAGCTTTCCGGTGATGATTACCGTGTATATACGCTTCTCGGAGACGGTGAGATTCAGGAAGGACAGGTTTGGGAAGCGGCAATGTTTGCCGGACACAGAAAGCTTGATAATCTTGTAGTCATTGTCGATAACAACGGTCTGCAGATTGACGGTAAAATAGAGGACGTATGCTCCCCATATCCGATTGACAAAAAGTTTGAGGCGTTCAACTTCCATGTAATCAATATTGACGGACATGACTTCGACCAGATAAGGGCTGCATTTAAGGAAGCCAAAGAAACGAAGGGCATGCCTACGGCGATTATTGCAAAGACCGTAAAAGGCAGGGGCGTATCATTCATGGAAAACAATGCCGGATGGCATGGAAAAGCGCCTAATGATGATGAATTTAATACTGCTATGGCAGATTTAGAGAAAGCAGGTGAATAAAGATGGCAGAAGTTAAAATGATTGCAACAAGACAGAGCTATGGTAATGCGCTTGCAGAGTACGGTGCAGAATATGATAATCTGGTAGTTTTAGACGCGGACCTTGCGGGAGCTACGCAGACCGGTATTTTCAAGAAAGCATTTCCTGAAAGACATATAGATTGCGGTATTGCCGAGTGTAATATGGCCGGTATAGCGGCAGGACTTGCCACCACGGGCAAGATTCCTTTTATGAGCACATTTGCAATGTTTGCGGCGGGACGTGCGTTCGAGCAGGTACGTAACTCCATCGGTTATCCGCACCTTAACGTAAAGATAGGCGCAACGCATGCGGGCATATCCGTAGGTGAGGACGGCGCTTCGCACCAGTGCTGCGAGGACGTAGCTCTTATGAGGACGATTCCGGGAATGACGGTTATCGTACCTTCGGATGATGTAGAGGCCAAGGCTGCAGTTAAGGCTGCCATCGAGATGGAAGGCCCTTGTTATTTAAGGTTTGGAAGGCTTGCGGTACCTGTGATTAACGATAATGACGATTACAAGTTTGAGATAGGCAAGGGAATTGTTCTACGTGAAGGAAAAGACGTTACGCTTATAGCCTCAGGACTCGAGGTTGCCGAGACGCTCGCTGCGGCTGAGAAGCTTGCTGCCGACGGAATTGAAGCAAAGGTTATCAATATCCATACAATTAAGCCGCTCGACGACGAACTCGTTATCGCTTCTGCAAAAGAGACCGGAAAGGTTGTAACTATTGAAGAACATTCGGTAATCGGAGGACTCGGAAGCGCAGTCTGCGACGTTCTTTCAGAGAATTACCCTGTAAAGGTTCTGAAGATTGGCGTTGAAGATACATTCGGCGAGTCAGGTCCGGCCAAAGAGCTTATTAAGAAATATGAGCTTGACTCGGAAGGCATATACAAGAAAGTGAAAGCTTTCATGGCTTAAATATAATAGTTATTCCTGTTGGCAGGAAATAAAAAAGTTAAGGGGCGGATTTTTCCGCCCCTTATTTACTGTAAAATACCCGGATTCTTTAGTGCTTTGCCATGTCAAGGTGCTGTATTGTTCCGGCCATACCGTTTTCATACAGGAAGATACCTGTTTTGCGTATTCTCGCATTTACCCTGTTGTCTGATTCAGAGTTCAGTGAAAAGTCGGTATCGGAATTTCCAAGATATATTGCTCCGATGCCTGCGGCAGATATGGGGATAAGAATGTCCCTGCCGGACGAATCTTTCGACCATATTTTCAGTGCGCCGAATATGGCGTCGGCCTCGTCAATCCAGCCGTTGCCGTCAAGGTCGTACGCCGCAAGGTCTTTGAATCCGTCGCCGCTTGAAGTGCCAAAAAGCTCCGAGCCGTCGTTTATGATTCCGTCGTTGTTCTTATCAAGCGCAAGAAATCCGCTTCCTGACGCAAGGCCTGATATCTTATCTTTGATGCCGTCGGCGTCAATGTCAAAATAAAATTCCTGGTCGGTTACATCAGCGCTAAGGCTGTCAAGGTTAATTACGAGCGGGTCGCACATGGATGTTTGTCTGGCTGCCCCCCAGTCGATACTTCCGGCATAATATTCTTCAAATTGCCGGCTCATTTTTACCGATATTCCAAAGTCAATCTCTCGTCCGTCCGCAGTTTTTACCGTACCCTGGGTCTCGAATGACGTAGATTCAGATTCTGAATTGTAGTATTCCCATGAAGTAGTTCCACCGTCGGCCTGACGCGTCGTTCTTCCAAATGCGTTTGAAATAAAGTTGTCTTTGTCAAATCTGTCCATTCCGAACATAAGGTCCAGTATGTAGTTGAAAGTCATATCGAATATCATCTGATGAACGGATTTTTCGCTTGAAATAGAAATTCCGTTTAATTTCTTTGTCCGGTTAAAATGTTCAACCGGATTGTCCGAAGTGTTTTCGGTTATTGATTCCTGGCTGCCGCCTGACAGCAGATTGCGGCTTTCATAACCGGTCTCCTCGGAAGAATGACTGGTATAATCAAATGTTGTGTTGTGAGTTCCGCCGCTGCCCCAGTTACTTATAGAAGTAGAGTAGGAAGTTGTTTTCTCATACTTTCTATATGAGGACATAGAGACATCACTTGACTGTATAAACATTTGCCCCTCCTTATTCAATTAAAAAAGGATGGCCGACATATACAAAGACTTCCCTTTCTCTGTAATGTAATACCATCCTTGGTCTCAAGTTCACATGCATGTATTAATTATATCGGACAGAGTTTGGAAATTCTTAACGGTGCATAGTGTGTAACTTGCAAGCATTTCTTAAAACATTGTAAGTAGTAATATCATGGCATACACTTTTTACTAATTCAATTTTGTACAGGCAATCATCTGGGCAGGCGCCTGATTGTATATATTTACTTTAGTGGCTTTTGGCGCCTTTTCACCGTGGGAATAAAAATCCTGATTATAGGAATAATGAAACTAAGCGGCGTATACGCATATATTTTTGGAATATGCCGATTATAATTTAGAAAATAGGTGAATTACAATGCGGTTATCGGGAAAAGAGAAAGTCTCCTTCGCGCTCGGAGCAGTCGGAAAAGATATGGTGTATATGCTGACAGCGTCATATATACTGTATTATTACGAGGATTTGCTGGGGGTGAAGGCGTTTGTCATGGGAGTCATCCTCATGGCGGCAAGGGTGTTTGACGCATTCAATGACCCGGTAATGGGGGTTCTTGTCGCAAAGACGCGTACCAGGTGGGGGAAGTTCAGGCCGTGGCTGTTTTGGGGGACCGTACTGAACTCTGTATTCCTGTTTCTGTTGTTTGCGGCGCCGCCTGCACTCGACGGAGCGGGTCTCGTTGCTTATGTGTCTTTTATATATATTATATGGGGAATAACCTACACAATGATGGATATTCCGTTCTGGTCTATGATTCCCGCATTCACACAGGGCGGAAAGGAACGCGAAAGTATGTCTACGTTAGGCCGGGCAAGCGCGGGTATAGGCTCGGCGCTGATAACGATAATAACTATGAAATGCGTATTTATGCTCGGAAACGGAAATGAGGTTGAAGGCTTCAAATGGTTTTCGCTTGTTATTTCTGTATTGTTCATACTATTTATTTTGTTTACGTGCGTAAGCATAAGGGAAAAATCGACTGTAGATATTGAGAGTCCGTCTGTTAAGGAAATGTTTAAGTCTCTTATACGCAATGACCAGGCAATGGCTGTTGTTATTACGATAGTTCTCATAAACTGCTCGTTATATATCACTACAAACCTTTTAATCTATTTTTTTAAATATGACTTTGGCGGTGAAAACTGGTACAACACGTTTGGATTGTATAACAGTTTTGGCGGAGGTATGCAGATTGCCGCAATGATACTTCTTTTTCCGCTTCTTAGAAAGTTTTTAAGCACGACTAAACTATTTTATCTAAGTCTTTTGAGCGTAATTTTTGGTTATATTATATTTTACGGCATGACGTTCTTTCGTATGTCATCGCTTGGAGCGCTCTTGATTCCGTCATTTTTTATATTTGCCGCAAACGGTATACTGCTTGTACTGACAACGGTTTTTCTCGCAAATACCGTAGAGTATGGCGAGCTTAAAAATAACAGGAGGGATGAGAGCGTTATATTTTCCATGCAGACGTTTGTCGTAAAGCTTGCGTCAGGCGTGGCCGCGCTGATAGTTTCGATATGCCTGAGCATATTTCACTTAAGCGGTGAAGCGGATGGTGTTGTGACGGCTGCTCCGGCAGAAGCAATAGCGGGACTTCGAATTACTATGACGCTTGTTCCTATAATAGGCCTTGCCGCCGCATTCATATATTTTAAAAACAAATATATTCTGACTGACGAAAAGATTGAGGAAATTACTGCGCAAATCAGGCACAGAAGGGAAAAGGAGCAGAAAAGGAAAGGGTAAAAAATATGATATATGTAAAGGATAATCTGTTTGCACTGCACACGGAAAATGTGTCATACGTTTTCAGGGTGACGGATACACTGCATCTGGAACATCTGCATTTTGGCGGAAAGATTACGCTTGACGGCGACAGTATTCCGGCGCTGATGGAAAAGCGTGAATTTTTAAACGGTAACTTAAACGCATATGACAGGGAACATGGAACACTCTCTCTTGAGAATTATTTGCTGGAGATGTCGGCTTACGGAAAGGGCGACATACGGGAGCCGTTTGTTGATATTATATATGCGGACGGCAGCAGTACGTCGGATTTTCTGTACGACGGGTATAAGGTGCTGCACGAAAAGTCCGAGTATGATACTCTTCCGGGCTCATATTCGGATTACGGCAGGTCAGAGCAGCTTATTCTATATCTGAAGGAAAGATACAGCGATATTGTAATGGAACTGCACTATTATGTGTATGAGCGGTGCGACGTTATATGCAGGAGCACGAAGCTGCGAAATGAAAGTATGCAGGCAGTCACACTTAAGAGACTTATGAGCGCGCAGGTCGATTTTGACGACTCCGATTATATTTTTACGCATTTTAACGGCGCGTGGATTCGGGAGATGAACCGCGTTGACAATACGGTTACGGCGGGCAGGTTTGTCAATGCCTCGTATACCGGAACGTCGTCAAGCCGCGCCAATCCTTTTGTCATGCTGTCGCGCAGAGAAACATCGCAGAATTTTGGTGAGTGTTACGGGTTTAATCTTATATACAGCGGCAATCATTATGAAGCGGTTGATGTCGGGAGTTTTTCAAAACTCAGGTTTGTAAACGGCATCAATCCGCAGGGATTTTCGTATACCGTCGGGCCGGGCGAGCGCTTTGAGGCGCCGGAGTCGGTTATGAGCTATTCAGACAAAGGTTTTAACGGTCTTAGCGGGAACATGCATGAATTTGTCCGTGAGCATATTGTGCGCGGAACATGGAAATATAAGGAGCGTCCGGTGCTTTTAAACAGCTGGGAGGCGGCTTATTTTGATATAAACGAGGAGAAACTGTTAAGGCTTGCGAAAGCGGGCGCCGAGGTTGGAGTCGAGCTTTTTGTTGTGGACGACGGCTGGTTTGGCGAGAGGAACGACGATACAAGCTCGCTTGGCGACTGGAAGGCAAGTGAGAAAAAACTTCCCGGCGGAATCAGAGGAATTGCGGACAAGGTGAAAGCGCTTGGCCTGAAGTTCGGAATTTGGGTGGAGCCTGAGATGGTCAATGTAAACAGCCGTCTGTATGAGATGCATCCGGAGTGGGTTGTTGATATTCCTGGCAGAACCCATTCCGAGGGAAGGAATCAGAGAATTCTCGACATGGTCAATAAGGACGTCCAGAATTATGTTATAGAGACGATGAGCCGTTTAATTTCCTCGGCGGATATAAGCTATGTGAAATGGGATATGAACCGTACATTTACCGATTATTATTCAAAGTGCCTGCCGCCCGAAAGACAGGGCGAGATGGCTCACCGGTACGTCGTGGGGCTGTATCACTGCATGAAAACGCTCACCGGGCGCTTTCCGGATATTTTGTTTGAGGGATGCGCGTCGGGCGGAAACAGGTTTGACCTTGGAATACTGTGTTATTTTCCGCAAATATGGGCAAGCGATAATACGGACGCGATGTGCCGGGCCCGGATACAGGAAGGGTACAGCTACGGATATCCGATGCTTGCTTTGGGAGCGCATGTATCCGCATGCCCGAACCGCCAGACACTGAGAAACACGCCTCTTTGGACGAGGTTCAATGTTGCGGCTTTTGCATTGTGCGGTTATGAATGCAATCTTTGTGAAATGTCTGAGGAGGAGTTAGAGGAAGTAAAGGAGCAGATTGACATTTATAAGGAGTGGCGATCGGTGCTCCAGTTCGGTGATTTTTACAGATATGACGAGAATGGCGCGGGGTATGTGTCGTGGACCTGCGTGGGCAGGGATAAAAGATACGCGGCCGGATTGTTATTACAGGGACTTGCGCAGCCAAACATGCCGGATAAAAGATTTGTGGCGCGTGGGCTAAGACCTGACGCAAAGTATCATTTTTATAATATAAAGTTTAAGATTCGGTCGGATTCCGGAAATATGCAGGCGGATACGGAAACGGAGGATTACCATGTGTACGGCGACGTTCTTATGAACAGCGGCGTACGCTTAAGCCAGGGATTCGCTGCGACAGGTTACAATGAGCGCGTGAGGGTGTTTCCGGATTTTGCGTCAAGAATCTATTTTATGGAGGAGGAATGACGGGATTTTTGGATTCCCTGTACTGTGAGGGCCGCATACCCGTATATTTTTTGAACTGCCTGCAGAAATGTTCTGCGCTGTTATAGCCGGAATGAAAAGCAATTTCATTAATTGACTGTTTGCTGTACGCCAGGGCATGTTTTGCATACCGGATACGGCTTTCGATTAAGTCCTGCATACAGGTTGTGTGAAAAGCCTCCTTATACAACGAATAGGTATAGGCGGGACTGATGTGGAGTGATTTTGATATCATCTCCAGCGTCCACGGCTGTTCCGGATGGTTGAATATATTATAGCGGATGTTCAGAAGTTCTTTATAGTAAGGTATCGTATCGCTGATTTCCGCCGATTCACGTATTTTCATAAATAATATCTTCATAAGATTATTTAAGATTTCATTTTTGTTCGGGCCTGTCAATATATTCTCATAGGCAATCATTTCAAAAAGCTTACATATGCCGTCAGGGTCGCATAGATAGATTGGCTGTGCGACAGGAAGCATATATTCCGTATAAAAAGATTCATCGCACGTAAAATGTATAAAGTTATCATTATATGGCTCGCCGCGGTAAGGGCTGTAATAATACGGAGTCCCTTTCGGAAAGAAAAACGCCGTATCGGGCGGGTATTTCCGCAGAGGCATATCGTCTGTTTTAACACAGATTGACGTTTTGGAGACAAGCAAAAAATCATTGGTGATTCCATACGGCAGGTTACACTCGGAAAAATCTTTGACGTTGTTTTCCAAAACGACATATTTTACATGGAACATGGCATGTTTCCTTTCTGTGAAAATTATAAGATATATCAGTTAACACTTAATATATACGAGTCAGGCATATAAGTCAATTATAATATTGGAAAAATTTACGTTTGTGCACGTTTTCGTTTATTTGCGCATTTGTATTTTTCTTATTTGGAAATGGGTTTTCGCATGTCGGCATTCGTTCGTTAGAGACATGGATTATTATATGATATATCAATAAATTAAAAAGGATATATCAGTGCGTATAACCGGATGGTTTGTTACACTAATCCATATAGGGAACGCATCATGTTTGCGTGTCCCGGAAAAGACACATAAATATATTTTGTATGAGGGGGAACGCATATGCGCAGAAGTGTAAACAGGGTATTGGCATTTGTGCTTGTCTGCTGCCTGCTTATACCGTCCGTATCTTATGGGACGGCTGCAGCGGCAGGGGAAAATGGCATTAATGCATTACAAAACGTAAAGGAGTGTGAGAGACAGACCGTGAATTTTAACAGGGAATGGAAGTTTGTCCGCAGGGACATAGAGGGGGCTGAGGAGGAAACATTTAACGATTCGAGCTGGTATAATGTCGGACTTCCTCACGATTTCAGCATTCCGTACTGGCAGGATGAAAAGCATTTTACCGGATACGGATGGTACAGGAAAACATTTAATGTGGAACAGGAATGGATGGGAAAGAGATTGAGCCTTGATTTTGCAGGTGTATTTCACACGGCTGAAATATATATAAACGGTACTTATGTCGGCGAGCACAGAGGCGGTTATACCGGATTTGCGTTTGATATTACCGATTACGTAAGACAGGGTGAGAACACGGTTGCCATACGCGTGAATAACATATGGCAGGAAGATTTGGCGCCGAGGTCCGGGGAGCATATGTTTACCGGCGGAATCTACAGGGACGTCAATCTTGTAATAACAAGCCCGGTACATATAACATGGTATGGAACGTTTGTACAGACTCCGGAAGTTTCAAAGGAGGGCTCGTTCGTGCGGATGCAGGCCGAGGTGCAGAATGAAAGCGGCGCGCCGCAGAACGTCCGGGTGGCGCATAAGGTATATGATGCGGATAACAAAATTGTAAAAAGCTTTGAATCGGAACCCCGGACGATTGGCGCGGGGGACATATATAACTTTGACAATACAAGCGATTATCTGTCGAATCCGCATCTGTGGACTCCGGACAGTCCCTATATGTATAAGGTAATAACAGACGTATATGTGGACGGCGTATCGGTTGACCGGTGCGAGACGCCGCTCGGATTCCGATGGATGGAATGGACGGCGGACGAGGGTTTCTTTCTGAACGGAGAACATTTCTGGATTGACGGTACCAACGCGCATCAGGACCATGCGGGATGGGCGAACGCGGTTACCACGGCGGCCCTCAAGCGCGACGTGGCGATGATAAAAGAGGCGGGCCTGAATTTCATCCGCGGTTCACATTACCCGCATTCTCCGGCATACGCGGAGGCGTGCGATGAACAGGGAATTCTCTTTTGGAGCGAGGCGCCGTTCTGGTGTACCTCCGCATGGGGCGAGGGAACAAGCGATGGAAACTCGAAGGATTACCTTTCCGACGGCTATCCGACAACCGGAAACCCCGAGACGGAGGCAAGATTTGAGCAGAGCTGCCTTGACAGCCTGAGGGATATGATAAGAATCAACCGCAACCATCCGTCCATAATCATATGGAGTATGGGAAACGAGGCATTCTTCGGGGAGAACCACGATAAGAAAAAAGCGCTTATAAGCAGGATGGCCGCATATGCAAAAGAACTTGACCCTACGAGGAAGGTAGCCATGGGAGGTACGCAGATGGGCGGCTATGACAAGCTTCCGAATGTTGACGTGGCAGGTTATAACGGCGACGGCGCAGAAAAATCGGAATATCAGGACCCGGGCGTTCCTAACATGGTGTCGGAATATTCCACTCATACCGGCAACAGGCCTGAAAAATTCAGGGCGTATTATGGAAGCGTGGCAACGGACAGCGAGGGTAATCCGTTGAAGCCTGCATGGCGCAGCGGACATGCGCTGTGGTGCGCGTTCCATCACGGTTCCATACTGTCGAGAAGCTACGGCGACATGGGATTCATTGATTATTACAGGCTGCCTTTGCAGATATGGTATTATTACAGGGAAAAGAATACCGGCGTGGAAAGAGAGTGTTCAACGGACGGAACCGCGGCGAAGCTTTCGCTTACGGCGTCAGATACAGTTATTACCAACGACGGTACAAAGGATACGCATTTAATCGTAACGGTTGAGGACGCGGACGGCAATTGGGTGAATAAGGAGCCGGACGTAATATTGGAGATAGTTGAGGGCCCTGGAATCTTTCCTACGGGAAAGACCATGAGCTTCAAACCGGGCGACAGCATGCGGGATGGAAAGGCGGCGATAGAATTTCGCTCCTATTATGCGGGAACTACTACGATTGAGGCGTATTCTCCGAGTAATCCGGATATCGAACCCGCGTCCATAACAATAACGACTACCGGTTCCGGCAGTCAGGCCGAACCCGATATCAGTACAATGTACGGGGCATTTATGAGCAACGGGGGAATCGTTCCGAACACGGTCGAGGAGGCAGAAGCATATCGGTTTGTCAATTACAAAGGATGCCCGATGAATGCGAGCAGCGGCGACAGCGGTGAATATACATGTAAGAATATATTGGACGGGGATAAACAGACGGAATGGAAAGCGCAGGTTCCGGGCTCCGGACAGTGGCTTTATGTTGAGCTTGAACACGGAGGTCTCAATCTCTATAAGGCGCAGTTCAGCTTCAAAGGGAAAAAATATCCGTATAAGATTTCGTATAAGACAACGAATATTGACGACCCCGAGTGGATTACACTGAAAGAATATGACAGAAATACCATCAATGATACTCCGTTAGAGGAAAGCTTCGGAGGAGTATACATGCGGTATATCCGCATAGAATTTACGGATGTTCCGGCAGATGAGTATGCAAACCTTGCAGAGCTTAGGCTTTATGGCATACGTAATGAAACGGAAGGTTATAAGACGGGCGAGATATATCTTTCTGACGTACAGTGGGGCGACGATATGCCCGACGGAGTGTATCCGGATTCGTCCGTAGATTTGGGAGAAATAAATATCGGTGGAAATAAATATGACAAAGGATTTGGCGTAAAGACCAATTCAGAGGCCGTATTCGATTTGGAAAAATATGCGGCAAGGTACTGCAGATTCAAGTGCCGCGCGGGGATCGACGGGAATTCTGACGTGCAGGGTGAAGTTAAGATCTGTATATATGACGACGAGGAGCTTGTATACGAGAGAACGCTTACGGGCAAAGAATCCGTCGCGGATATTGACGTCACCGTAAACAAGGTAAAGAAGTTAAAACTGACGGCGTCTTCCGATACTGAAGGAATACACGTTAATTGGGCGGATGCAAAACTGACCGGCGTCACAAGGAATGTAAGTATTGATAATGCAAAGGATATTGTTGCGGAAAGTTACATTAATATGGACACTTTGGTTCCGAATGAAAACCTCTGTATCAGTACCGATATAAAAAATAAGCTTCAATCGGGCCGCGCGCTTGCAGGCGCAGTCAACTTCTACGCAAAAGACGGCAGCCTTCTCGATTCTAAAATGGCGGCAGTCGACGTGCCCGGAAACACGAAGAAGAATATGGAGATTACCGTAAATGTTCCGGCAGACATTACGCAGGGAAGTTATGCGGTGTTTACCGCGTGGGATAGAAATACGCTGATTCCGGTAACAGAATCAATAATCATTGCAACAGATGAACAGGCGGTATATAATAAGAGCGGTATGCAGGGAATGGACGGCGCTTTCTTATCAGCAGAAAATAACAGGGAAGAATCACAGTTAAAGCTTGCGATAAAATCTGCGATGAGAATCATATATCCGGGCGACGCCGAAAAGTATACGTTACAGTCAAGGGCGGGATTTACGGATAAGCTTCTTAACGGCGGTTCCGTGCTTAATGACAAGGGACTCGGACAAAATGATGTTGACCGCGCAGCTAATGAGATTAATGAGGCGATAAAAAATCTCAAACTTGTACAGACGGGTACAAACAATCAGTCGGGCTCGGAGGGCAATATAAGCGGGCAGGCGCCGATTGTAAAAAATCAGGAAAAACCCGTTCCTAAAAAGGGCTCGGTACATAAGGCCGGCAAATTAAAATATAAGATACTCGTATCCTCAAAAACGAAAGGAAAAGTATCCGTATATAAGGCGAAATCCAAGTCTTTGAAGAAAGCGGTCATTCCGGCAAAGGTTAAGATTAACGGATATAATTTTAAAGTTACCGAGATTTCCGGCAAAGCATTTTATAAAAATAAAAAGCTCGCCAAAGTAATTATAGGAAAGAATGTAAGTAAAATCGGCAAGAAAGCGTTCTTCGGCGACAGTAAGCTTAAAAGTGTAACGATCCAATCCAAATCGCTGAAAAAGGCTGGGACAAAGGCGTTTGCGAATACCAATAAGAAACTGAAAGTAAAGATTCCGAAGAAGAAAAAGAAGACATATGGGAAGTTGTTGAAACATTATAAAGCCGCACTGGTCTATTGACATACCTTTGCCAGGTGCGTCCCCCACTTTGCGGTATATTTACGCCAAATGCAGTCAACGCAGCCCGCTACGCTT
>JAAVXK010000070.1 GCA_022790615.1 Lachnospiraceae bacterium | reverse complement strand
TTTGCTCCGATAAATTATAGAGATGCTTATCGAGAGTATGAAAGCCTTTTGTATTCTTGTGGCTATGGTTTCACAGATTATATGGAAGAAACAATTCCGAAAAAAGTATATGATAATATTACTTTTTTGAGAAGGTTTATATCCATCTATTTTTATAACGAAGAGGAATATGGATCACTACTTGCTGGAAATTCAGTACCTCCGGAAGCATTAAAAGTGTTTGAGGTGAGGGGAAATGATTTAGTAGAGGTTGCTCGGTTTAAGTAGTGTTATATGTGAATCATAGTAATACAAATAAAAATAATTCTGCCAAATTATACAAATCTGAAAAATATCTGATTTTCAAGCTATCCCCGGGAACGTATCCCATAGGGGATAGTCCCCCTAAGTCTTGAGGGCTAGGTATCCCCTTTTAAATAAGAAGTTATACCATCTATATTAGACAGGGTAAAACCCCAGACGGGCATGCACATAGAAACCGTGTCGTTAATTTTCCTATTCATAATTACAAGACTGCCGGTTAATTTCAGGGTTGGCAGGGCGTGTCTTTTTATTATGCTTCTATTGTACGGTATTATTACGGGGTTTGGAGTTTCGTGCATAAGGGCCGTAATAATGTGTGGTTTGAAGATTATGGCTTCGCTTACCGGAAGGACGTATGACGTAATATCGGCGATATCATTTGCCGCCATAATTACGCTTTTACGCAGTCCTGCCAGCCTGTTTCAATGTGATTTTATTCTGTCTTATCTTGCTGTTACGTCTATAGCTGTCGTATATCCCGTTTTGGAGCGTGGATTGCGGGCGCGTAAAAATGCAAACGGGATGATTTACAATATAATCGTAAAACCCTTGTTATTCAGTGTGTGCGTCAATATAACAACGCTGCCGGTAATATTATTATTTTACTATGACGCCGCGCTGTATTCCGTTGTGACAGGACTTATTATAATTCCCCTCCTATCGGTGTTATTTGTGACAGGATGCCTCTGTGCAGCTCTCGGAGGAATCGTTCCGGCGGCAGGTATGTTTCTGGCGGGAGGTATTCATTATATCCTGTCATTTTACAGGGTTGTATGCGAATGGTGTGTAGATAATGTGTATGGTATGCGCATTACCGGAAATCCGGGCGCCGGAAGAGTTCTAGTATGCTATGTGATAATGGCGGTTCTGGTATGTGCGGCCTATGGTATAAAAAACAGGCGTACATGTGTATTATTATGCGCCGCGTTTGCCTTGCTGCCCGTATGTGTATTGAATTTTAACGTATACGGCGGACTGAAAATGACATTTTTGGACGTTGGGCAGGGCGATGGTATTGTAATGCGTATGCCGGACGGGAAGGTTGTCTGTGTAGACGGAGGCAGTACCGACGTCGGAAGTCTTGCAAAATACAGAATCGAGCCGTATCTTTACCATGAGGGAATACGGCATATTGATTACTGGATTATAACCCACATGGATAACGACCACTACTCAGGATTAACAGACATCCTTGCGCGCCGCAGATATAACGGCATTGTGATAGACAATATAATAATAGCCGATACTGAAATATGCCGCGGCGAATTTTTTGAAGTATTTTCTGATTACAAGTTTTCTGATTACAAGCCTGCTGTTATATATATGGACGACAAAGACAGTCTTACGTTCGGCGGCGCCGTTCTTCAGTGCCTGAGTCCTGTTTCTTCCGGTTCATTTTATTCCGGGACAGACTGTCCGTATAAAAATCAAAATGAAAGTTCCATCGTGCTTGCGCTTTCATATGGTAATTTCGACGCCCTGCTTACCGGGGATATTGAAGGAAAACCGGAAGAAGAACTGAACATTGATATCGAAAAGGAGTATGAAATGTTAAAGGTTGCGCATCACGGTTCTAAAAATTCCACGTCCGGCATGTTTCTTGGAAAATTAAAGTGCAGGAATGCGGTTATTTCATATGGAAAGGATAACAGATACGGCCACCCGCACCGGGAAACGGTTGAGCGCTTAAGAATGCGTGGGATGCATGTATATAAGACGGCCGAGAGCGGCGCGGTTACTGTCAGCGTGGGGAAGGACGGTTTTGAAATTGAGGAATATAATTGATAAAGGAATTGTACTATGATAAAAAAGATGTTATGATATCAAGCATATAGTTTAGACAGTATAATTGTGGAGGATCATCTATGGCAGAAGTTTCAATACCGGAATACAAACTATCAGAAGAACTTATGAATTCAATCACGCACGGCATAGGCGCGGGACTTGCAGTTGCGGCTCTTGTGCTATGTGTTATTAAGTCGGCCTCACACGGCGACCCATGGGCGGTTGTAGGGAGTTGTCTGTACGGACTGGGTACGATAATGGTGTACGTCATATCATGTGTGTACCATGCGCTTAAAAGAAACAGGGGCAAAAAGGTGCTTCGGGTTATAGACCATTGTGATATATTTTTTATGATTGCATGCACATACATGCCGTACTGTCTTGTATCGCTTAGGGGCGTAATGGGATGGATTCTGTTCGGCGCCATATGGGGGCTGGCATCTCTTGGAATCGTATTCAACGCGATTGATTTGGAAAAATATGAGAAGATATCCGTAGTTGTATACGTCGTCCTCGGATGGGGAGTCATCGTATTGTATAAACCTCTCGTAGAGGCCGTTACCTTTACCGGCGTTATGTACCTCGTTGCCGGAGGACTGCTGTATACCGTGGGAGCGGTCCTATATGCGATAGGTGAAAAAATACGGTACATGCATTCGGTATTCCATCTTTTTGTAATCGCGGGAAGTGTGTTTCAGTTTTTCTCCATCTACAATTATGTAATATAAATATGACTTTTTAACCGCCATATCCGGAAGTACCTGCACCGGTTTACGTCCTGCCAAAGGAAGAACGCGAACCGTATGCATAACATGGTATGTTTTAATTTTTAACTCTTAGAGCGTGAATTACGAATATTGTTTGCGAATTGAGAAAATAATAATTCGTATAATGGAAATGGAGGTGTGTGAATTATGTTCAAACATGAAAAAATGTTGTTTCATCCCGTAGAAATCGAAAGGCCGAATCCACAGTATGCGGCTCTTTTGCAGGAACAGCTCGGGGGAGGAAACGGTGAACTTAAGGCGGCAATGCAGTATATGTCCCAAAGCTTTCGGATTAAAGACCCTGAAATCAAGGACTTGTTTCTCGATATTGCGGCGGAAGAACTCGGCCATATGGAAATGGTGGCGCAGACAATCAACCTTCTTAACGGACATGATGTGGATGCGTCGGCCGTTCCGGCGGGAGAGATTCAGACACATGTACTGTTAGGCCTGAATCCGGGATTGATTAACGCTTCCGGCTATTCCTGGACCGGGGATTATGTAACCGTTACGGGAGACCTTTGCGCCGACCTGCTTTCTAATATTGCCTCGGAACAGAGGGCAAAGGTCGTATACGAGTATCTTTACCGGCAGATTCATGATAAGAAAGTTAAGGAAACGATAGATTTTCTGCTCAATCGTGAAGAGGCCCACAACGCGATGTTCAGGGAAGCGTTTAACAAGGTACAAAAAACAGGCTCAAACCGTGATTTTGGAACAACGAAGGCAGCCAAAATGTATTTCAGCATGTCGGAGCCTTCGCCGGAAGACAATCCGTTTTCCAAAACCGAAGTAACGCCGCCATCGTTTCGCTGACGACCGTAATGTATGAAAACGTGATATTCAAACAGTGGGAAATGAGGTGTTCAAATGAATAAAAATGAGGAATTTATGTGGCAGAAAACGAGGTGTTTGAATGGCGAACAGGCTTGCAGATGAAAAATCACCCTATCTCTTACAGCATAAGGACAATCCCGTAAAATGGTATCCGTGGTGTGAGGAGGCTTTTCATAAGGCGGACAGAGAGGATAAACCGATTTTTTTAAGCATCGGTTACTCTACCTGCCATTGGTGCCATGTGATGGCGCACGAATCTTTTGAGGACCCGGAAATTGCGGCGTTGCTTGACAATTATATCTGTATTAAGGTAGACCGTGAGGAGCGCCCGGATATAGATTCCGTATATATGTCGGTCTGTCAGGCGCTGACCGGTTCAGGCGGATGGCCGCTGACAATTTTTATGACTCCGGGTCAGAAGCCATTTTTTGCGGGAACGTATTTTCCGAAGACAACACGTTACGGTCAGCCGGGGCTTTCCGAGATTCTGCGGCAAATATCTTATCTTTGGAAGTCAGAACGCCGGAAACTTTTGAATTCCAGCGAACAGATAACGTCGGTATTAAAACGGAGGCAATCGTATGATGCGGCCGAGCCCGATAAAGCTGTTTTGGACGACGCCCGTCGACTTATGAAGCGGGATTTTGATTCTGTTTGGGGCGGATTTGGAACGGCGCCGAAATTTCCTACGCCGCACAATCTTCTTTTTCTTATGAGGATGTATGAAGCGGGAAGTACGCCGGAAACGCTTAAAATGTCGGAAATTACGTTGAATGCGATGGCTGACGGAGGAATCTTCGACCATATCGGAGGAGGATTTTCGCGTTATTCCACTGATGAACAATGGCTTGTGCCACATTTTGAAAAAATGCTGTATGACAACGCCCTTTTAATATCGGCATATCTCGAGGCGTACCAGCTTACAGACAATCCGCTTTATGCCGAAATAGCAAACCGGACAGCCGAATATATTCTTGAAGAACTTACGGATTCAAAAGGAGGTTTTTATTGCGGCCAGGATGCGGACAGCGACGGGGTTGAGGGAAAATATTATGTTTTCACCCCGGAAGAAGTAATAAGCGTACTTGGGGAACAGGATGGAACGGCATTCTGCCGCGCATATAACATTACGGAAAAAGGCAATTTTGAGGGAAAGAGCATTCCTAACCGTATCGGAAAAGGGGACGGGGCATGGAATATGGATGATATTAGGTTAAAACGCCTTCGTGAATATAGAAAAGAACGAACGGGGCTTCATCTTGACAACAAGATTCTGCTCTCATGGAATGCATGGACAATGATAGCGTTTGCAAAAGCCGGACGGATTCTTTGTAACAAGCGCTATTCTGACGCGGCGGTTCAGGCGCAGAGTTTTATTCGTACCAATATGGTTGATGGGAAGAATCGGTTGTTACTCCGTTATTGTAACGGGGAGGCCGCCCATGACGGACAGCTTGACGACTATGCCGTATATGCCCTTGCCCTGATGGAACTATACCGCGCAACCTTTGAAGTAAAATACTTAAAAGAGGCGGTACTGCGTGCAGGGCAGATGATTGACTTGTTTGAGGACAAAGAAAAAGGAGGATATTTTCTTACCGCCCATGATGCCGAATCGCTTATTATCCGTCCAAAAGAGACTTACGACGGGGCGATTCCATCCGGAAATGCCGTTGCGGAAATGGTTTTAGAGGAACTCGCATCCCTTACCGGGGATACACGGTTCATGCAGGCCGCGGACAGGCAGCATCGATTTATGACGGGACAGGTGAAGGGATACCCGGCAGCGCACTGCTTTTCCCTGCTGGCTATGGCAAAGCTGCTATATCCGCACAGGGAGCTTATATGTTCCGGGGTAGAACCTCCGGATGAGCTTTACGCATATTTGCAGAAGCATCCGGCGCACGATTTGAGTATTCTATTTAAATCTGCCAAGAACAGTGCGGACTTGTCGCAAGCGGCCCCTTTTACCGCGGATTATCCGGCGTCCGGCCATACGGTATGGTATCTATGCAAGAATGGGAGCTGCCAGGCTCCGCAGGATGATTTTAATAAATTGAAGCTGTAAAAGGTATAATTATGACGGAAGCAGGGGATGATATGGAGAGATATTATAATATATGATTTTAATGAAATTGGAGGCTTATTATGTTTGAATTAAGACCGTACCGTAAAAACAGTAATGCAATGTCATATAATCCTTTCCGGGAAATGGAAGAGTTTGAAAAAAGATTTTTTGGAACACCGTTTACTTCTTTTTTCAACAGCAGGGATATCGGTGAGTTTAAGACCGATATATCCGAGCATGGCGATAATTATCTTTTGGAGGCCGATTTGCCGGGATTCGATAAAAAGGACATTCATCTTGAAATTACAGATAATACGCTGACAATTAACGCGGAGCGCAATTCCGAGCATGATGAAAAAGACGACAACAAATATATACGTATAGAACGTTCTTACGGAAAATACAGCCGTCAGTTTGATATATCGTCGATTGATTCAGACAAAATTACGGCAAAGTATGATAATGGCGTACTTAAGCTTACTTTGCCAAAGAAGCAGGATGTTACACCTGAAACAAAGCGATTGGAAATTGAATAAATGTAAATGATTATTTCTGTTTTTCAAAGTTAGATTATAAAGTTTTGAAAGAAAATATAGAAAATCACGAAGTGTTTTATTCTCGCGTACGCAACGAGCCAAACGCAAGCTTGCTTGCAATTGGCGACTGCGCGCGGGTCAAATACCCCGCCCCTTGGGGCGAACTTGGTAAAAAGAAGCCAAGTCATGCCCCGTAGCTTGCTGCGGGGTATTTGACTATATAAGACGTATTCTTTTATATAGTAAAAGAAAGCGCGCCAGTTACCGACGCGTTTTCTTTTTACTTGTAGTTACGGAGACGGTGGGATTCGAACCCACGTGCCGGGATTAACCGACAACTCGATTTCGAGTCGAGCTCGTTATGACCTCTTCGATACGTCTCCCTATTCTGATAATACGCAGTAGCAAGAGAAAATTATACGGTTTCATTACCGCCTTGATACCACACCTGTTGATTATATATTAAAATATCAGTTTATGCAAGTACATTTTTTTAAATTATAAAAAATATATGCAAAAATTTTTGTGTTTTTGAAACTTTATTTGAAGCAAAAATTTTTGAAAGTAATAAAACATATTTGCTATAATAATAAAAAATAGTAAAAAGTGTAAGCTTGTATTCGCCAGAAAAGTTATCTGCATAAAGTTTAGGATAATGCCTCGAGCTGTTCGCTCAGTTTCTCCCACTCATTCAGTTCAGTCTCAAGCTGTGTTTCATACCTGTCCCGGTCGTTCGTAAGGCTGTTAAGAAGTCCGGAGTTTGACATATTTTCTGGCAGTGCAATTGTTTCATCTATGCCGGCAATGAGAGATTCAAGCTCGGATATTTTATTTTCACACTGAACGATTCGATTCTGAATTTTTTTGATTCGCGCCTTTTCCTCCTTCTGTTTCTGCCAGTCGTCCCTCGACTCGGATGGCTGAATGGCGGTTTCGTGGTTATCTGTGTTGTCTTTAGTGCCTTTTTCTTTTATTTCATTATATTTTTCCAAAAAATAATCGTAGTTTCCTATGTACCTGTCGATATGCCTTTCGGTTAGGTGAAGGATTCCCGTCGCAGTTTTGTTGATAAAATATCTGTCATGCGACACGTACAGTACCGTTCCGGTGTAGTTGCCAAGCGCGTTTTCAAGTATTTCCTTTGAGACAATGTCAAGGTGATTGGTCGGCTCGTCAAGAATCAGGAAGTTTGACTCGGAGAGCATAAGCTTTGCAAGTGACAGGCGTCCGCGCTCGCCGCCGCTTAAGTCGCAAACCATCTTGAATACGTCGTCACCGGTGAAAAGGAATGCGGCGAGAAGATTGCGGATTTCGGTCTCTGTCATATTGGGATATGTGTCGTGTACTTCGCTAAACACTGTTTTGTCGTCTGACAGCACCTGCTGTTCCTGGTCGTAATATCCGATGTTTACGTTTGCGCCAATTTTAATCTGTCCGGCATCAGCGTGCTCAAGTTCATTAATAATTTTTAAAAGCGTAGTTTTGCCCGTACCGTTATCGCCTATTATTCCAAGCCTCTCACCTTTTTTTATTTCAAAGCTGACGCCGGAAAACAGATGGTTGTCCCCAAATGATTTCGCAAGCCCGGATACGGCGAGAACGTCTTTTCCACTCTCAGTTCCGGGATGAAAACGTATCTTCATTTCACTGTTTAACTCAAACGGCTTTTCTATGCGCTCAATTTTGTCAAGCATCTTTTCACGGCTTTCAGCACGTTTTATTGACTTTTCGCGGTTGAACTGCCTAAGCTTTGTGATGACTTCCTCCTGATGCTTTATTTCGCGCTGCTGGTTTTCGTATGCTTTTTGAAGCGAGGCTTTGAGAAATGCCTTTTTTTCCGAATAATCGCTGTAATTGCCTGCGAATACCGTTCCCTTAGTATTATCAAGCTCCACAATCTTAGTGACGGTTCTGTCGAGGAAATAACGGTCGTGCGATACGACAAGCACGGCGCCGTTATAATTCCGGATGTAGTTTTCAAGCCACGCTATTGAATTCATGTCAAGATGGTTCGTAGGCTCGTCCAGTATGATTAAATCAGGTTTCGAGAGAAGTATTTTTCCAAGCGCAACCCTTGTTTTTTGTCCGCCTGACAGCGTGTTTATTTTTTTTGAAAAGTTGTCCTCGTCAAAGCCGAGCCCCTTAATGATTCCGGCAATCTCGCTGCGGCACGCGTAACCGTCCGCACGTTCAAACAACGTTGTACATCGGTTGTATTCTTCAAGCATTTTTTCTAGCTCCGTTCCGGAAAGCCCCCTCATTCCGGATTCGAGCCCGCGTAGTCTTTGTTCGAGGAGGAAGATATCTTCCTTGACGGAACTTATCTCATCATAGATTGTAAGTTCGGATGATATATCCTGCTGTTGTTTGAGATAGCCTACCGAGCGGTCCGAGCTTATGAAGACGTCCCCGCTGTCCGCTGATTCCTCGCCAGTGAGTATTTTCAGGAGCGTCGTTTTTCCGGCGCCGTTAATGCCAACTACGGCACATTTTTCGTAATCGTTTATATGAAATGATATATCGGAAATAATAGTATTTCCACCATATGATTTTGTCAGATGACTGCATGATAAAAGCATATTTATGTCTCCGTTATTGTTTCTTACTTCTTATGTTGCGGTATGTACGCAGTGCGCACGCAAAAGTCTGCGGCAGATGCGTTCATGGTTATTCGCGGATATTATACCATGTCCTCCGGACATGGCAGGTTCTGCCGGATGCACACGGTTCGCCATTGAATCTGTCCTCCCTATGGTCGGACGCGAACCGGTGCAGGTATAATATCTGTCGATATTATACCATGTCCTCCGGACATGCCATGTTATGCACACGGTTCGCTATTGAATCTGTCCTCCCTATGGTCGGACGCGAACCGGTGCAGGTATAATATCTAACGATATTATACCATATTATCCGTTTAATTGACAAGTCCTTAACAATCTACTATAATTGTACATAATATCGCACTTGTCGGAGGGTAACAATGGCTTCAAAGAATATTTCCAGGGCGGTTATAAGAAGGCTGCCAAGGTATTACAGATATCTCAGTGAATTAATGGAAAATAACATAGTTAGAATATCGTCAAAAGAGCTCAGTGAGAGGATGCATGTGACGGCGTCGCAGATTCGCCAGGATTTTAATAATTTTGGCGGTTTTGGACAGCAGGGATATGGGTACAATGTTGAATTTTTATATACTGAGATTGGAAAGGTACTGGGACTTGAGCGCACACATAATGTTATAATTATAGGCGCCGGTAACGTGGGGCGTGCAATTGCCAATTATCCGGATTTTAAGAAGAGGGGATTTGTATTTACTGCAATATTTGATTCTAATCCGTCTCTTGAGGGCATAAAGATTGGCGAGTGTGTTGTTCAGTCAATGGATAATCTTGAAAGGTTTGTAAGCGAGAATGATGTTGAGATTGCGGCGCTCACAATTCCAAAATGTGCTGCAAGGGAAGTTGCGGCGGGGCTTGTCTCCCTGGGGGTAAAGGCTATGTGGAATTTTGCACCCACTGACCTAAACCTTCCCGGCGACGTGCTTGTCGAAAATGTGCATCTTGCCGAGAGCCTTATGAGATTGTCATACAGGATAAAAGAACTCGAGGAATAACTGAATGGTTACGGGGGTAGATTATTATGGTGAGGAAGAAAAGGGAAGAAAGAAGAAATTTCACATATGACAGGGATGTATTGTGGAATGTTATCAAGAATGTTAAAATACCAATCCTGACCCTTGACGAACGGTGGAACACACTGTTTGCCGAGCTGATAAGAAGGCCTGAGATTAAGAAAAAGACCAAGTTGATGAACGAGCTTTTAAAGGAGCAGGGTGGAATGGTAAACAGGGTCAAGGAGATGAAAGTGCTTAAAAAACGTCTCATGACCAATATTGTTGACAATATGAGCGAGATTGACGACAAGGACGCCGATAATTTGAGGGGAAAGAAGCAGGATGTGAACCAAAGGCTTATACGCGATATCAACGGAAAGCTTGAGGATTCAAAAGAGAGATTGATGGAGCTTCCATACGAAATAATGCAAAATAACAGGGAGCTGCTTCTTGAAAGTATGATATATGGTTATACTATTATCAACGATAACGAGGACAGGGCGGAGGATCTTGCGTCCGACATAGAAAGGCTCAGCCTTGAGCTTGAGGAGAAAACAAAGCAAAAAGAGCTTATCGATAAACAGACGAACGCTCTGTATTCATATCTGCATGATATGATTGGGGCGGACATACTTGAAAAACTTGACTCAAAGATGTAAGAACGGTTCCTAGAGCGTGTCTGAAAATTGCTTTCCGACACGCTCTAAGGGAACTTTAGTACTGTTACTCATAATTTGCGTGGCGATGCCAATGCGGTGAAAGGAAGTATGCCATATTCATGAAGTATCTTGCTAATGCTGATAAAGCACAACATATCGATACATTATCGACAGATAAATATTTGATTCCTTCTATCGTACTTATGGAAAGGGCGGCGTATGAGACCGCGAAGGTTATAATGCATAACGACGGTCATTTGAAAAATATTCTTGTCGTAGCGGGCAGCGGAAACAACGGCGGAGACGCAGTCGCTGTCGGAAGGATTCTACACGAAAACGGATATGCGGTAAGTATTTTTTTGGCCGGTAAACCGGATTCCATGACCGAACAGACAAAGCTTCAGCGTAATATTGCATCTGCCTCTGGAGTAAGGTTCATAGAGGGTGCGCAGCATTATAATGAAATTTCTTCCCAATATTGTGATGAAGTTTTTTCCGGGTATGATATTATAATCGACGGTTTATTCGGAGTAGGACTTTCAAGGAATGTGGAAGGAAGATACGCCGATATTATTAAAAGTATTAATAAATCACAGTCAAAAAAATATTCTATAGATATCCCGTCAGGTATCAACGCATCTACAGGGCAGGTGATGAATACGGCGGTTCAGGCGGACTGCACTGTCACGTACGGCTTGTTAAAGACCGGTCTTGCGTTGTATGACGGGCGGGAGTATGCAGGGAACGTATTTGTAAAAGACATAGGATTTCCGGGCGGAGCTGTGAAAGAAGCTGACATACATGAATTCTTTTTTGAGAGGGAGGATATGGCTCGGCTTCCAGCGCGAAAGAGCCTGTCTAACAAAGGCACTTACGGTAAGGTTCTTGTTATTGCGGGCGGAAAGGGAATGAGCGGAGCCGCATTCATGTCCGCTAAGGCGGCATATAGGAGCGGCTGCGGACTTGTAAAGGTTCTGACATGCAGTAAAAATGTATCGGTAATATCCAGTATGCTGCCTGAGGCGATTGTCTTAGGAATAGACTGGGAGGATTATGAGACTGTCGGAGCAGTTATAGACAGAGAAGTTTCATGGGCTGACGCCGTTGTTCTCGGACCGGGTCTTGGAACCGACGCTATGGCTCGTACTATTGTAAAATATGTATTGCAGAGCGGCACGTGCAGTATAGTTGTCGACGCCGACGCTATTAATATTGTTGCGGCTGACGTTAATGACGGTATCAGGAAGATATATTCGGATAATCTTAGAAGAATTATTGTAACACCCCATTTAAAAGAAATGAGCAGATTGTCCGGAGATAGTATTGCTTTGATAAGGGATGACATGTCAGGATATGTGATGCAATACTGTGCAAAAAACAAAGACGTTGTACTTACATTAAAAGATGCATGTACAGTTGTAGGCGACGGACAATCCGTTTATTTTAACATGTCCGGCAACGACGCAATGGCAACAGGCGGGAGCGGCGACGTTCTGACGGGGATAGTAGCCTCATTTATCGCACAGGGGCTTGACAGGTATGACGCGGCGTGTATGGGAGTGTACGTACATGGACTTTCAGGTGACGACGCATGCAAAAGACTTAGCAGATATTCCGTAATGGCGGGGGATATAATAGA
>JAAVXK010000132.1 GCA_022790615.1 Lachnospiraceae bacterium | reverse complement strand
TGTGGATGTGGACGATGTGATTGATGTCAATGAGAGGCTTCTTAAGAAAATATTTAAAGAGACGCTGGATATAGATGTCAGTCTGCCGATTCAGAGAATGACTTACGCCGAGGCAATGGACAGGTTCGGCTCAGATAAGCCTGACACGAGGTTTGGTATGGAACTTCAGAATGTCACTGAGGTTGTAAAAGGATGCGGATTCGGAGTATTTACAGGCGCAATTGAGAACGGAGGCAGCGTAAGAGGAATTAACGCCAGGGGATGCGGTTCGATGCCACGAAAGAAAATAGATGCGCTTGTTCAGTTTGCAAAAGACTTTGGAGCAAAAGGACTTGCATATATACAGCTTCAGGATGACGGAAACGTAAAATCCTCGTTTGCAAAGTTTATGACGGAGGACGAGATGTCGGCGCTTATAAGCGCGATGGACGGTGAGGCCGGAGATTTGCTGCTGTTTGCGGCGGATAAGGACAAGGTGGTGTTTGATGTTCTTGGAAACCTGCGCGTTCATCTTGCCGAGCAGCTTGAAATAATTGATAAGAATGTCTTTAATTTTTTGTGGGTGACGGAATTCCCGCTGTTTGAGTGGTCCGAGGAGCAGGGCAGGTTTACGGCTATGCATCATCCGTTTACTATGCCGATGGAAGAGGACTTGCCGTTACTGGACACCGACCCGGGAAAGGTGCGTGCAAAGGCCTATGATATCGTTCTTAACGGAACGGAGCTTGGAGGGGGTTCGGTCAGGATTCATCAGGATGATATACAGGAGAAGATGTTTGAGAAGCTTGGATTCACGAAAGAGGAGGCGCACAGCCAGTTTGGATTCCTTTTGACTGCATTTAAGTACGGAGTTCCTCCGCACGCAGGACTTGCTTATGGTTTTGACCGTCTTGTAATGCTTATTGCAGGGGAAGATAATATAAGGAATATAATCGCATTTCCTAAAGTTAAGGATGCGTCATGTCTTATGTGCGAAGCTCCAAGCAGCGTTGCGAAAGAACAGCTTGACGAATTAGGAATAGGTATTACGGAAGAAGAATAAAAAAGTATAAGATGCATAATAAAAAGTATAAGATGCTGGGAATATATACGGTGTCAGGAATATACTAAACGGCGGAGCGCGCTGAATGAGAGGTAAAGTTTAATATTGCATAATAGTAAGTTATTTATGTGAAGGCAGATTTGGAGGTTTTGTAAATGAGCATAACGAAAAAAGAGTTTGGAAAGACGGAAAGCGGTAAGGCGGTTACGATGCTTACGCTTACCAACAATAACGGCATGAAAGTGTCATGTATTGATTATGGCGCGGATATTGTATCGATAGAAGTTCCCGACGGTGCGGGAATGTGTAAGGACGTGGCGCTCGGATTTGACAATGTAGCGCAGTATGAGACGAACTATCCTTTCTTTGGGGCATTCATCGGCAGACATGCAAACCGAATCGGCGGAGCATCGTTTACGATTGACGGAAGGACGTACGAGCTTGAGAAAAATGAGGGGAAGAATAATCTTCACAGCGGTACTCCGGGATATCATAAGGTGACATATGACTATGAAACCGCTGCGGGGAAAGGATACGAAGCCGTTACATTTTCGAGGGTAAGCGCGGATATGGAACAGGGGTATCCCGGAACGCTCGACTTTTCGGTTACGTATAAACTTACGGATGATAATGAGTTGTTCCTTATATACGACGCGGTATCCGATAAGGACACAATCGTGAACTTTACGAATCATTCATACTTTAACCTTAACGGACATGATGCGGGTGAGGTTTCAAGTCATATAGTCAAAATAAATGCCAAAAAGTATACGGTTACAACCCCTGATCTGATTCCGAATGGAGAATTGGCAGATGTAGCCGGGACGCCGCTTGATTTCACGCAAGAAAAGAAGATTGGACAGGATATTGACGCTGACTTTGACGCATTAAAATACGGCGGCGGGTATGACCTTAACTATGTGATTGACAAGCCTGTCAGCGAGTTTGGACTTGCGGCCGTGGCAAGAGGCGAGAGCGGTATTACGATGGAGGTATACACAGACCTCCCGGGAGTGCAGTTTTACACAGGCAATAATATCCATAAAGGGATGCAGGGAAAGAACGGCGCAGAGTATGGTCCGAGGTCGGGTTTCTGCTTTGAGACACAATTCTTTCCTAACGCATGTAATATACCTTCGTTTCAGTCATGCGTGCTTGAGTCCGGAAAGAAATTTCACTCGGAGACGCTGTATAAGTTTTTATCTAAATAAAGTTTGAAATGAAAGTATAATGGACGTCCGGGTTAAGAGTATAAAAATGTTTTCTATAAAAAAGAGAATTTGTACATAAAAATATATACAAAAAAGGGCTACGCACATGTTAGTGCGTAAGCCCTTTTTTGAAAGAGTAAAAGAGGAGTTCTGCAAGTAAATATCCTGCAGTTTATTTTATGAAAATCTAATAGGTAAATTGAGTATGGTTTTATTATATAGTGAAAAAACTGATTTTTTATGACTATATTGTGAACATAATGTAACAATGTTTTTCCAATGTTTGAATAACGAATAGTGTTTTCGTGAATATTATAATAGATAGGATTATATTGTATTGCGATGGGAGAAGATGATGCTTAGTATATTGGGAAAGCTGTTGTGCAGTGAATTGGGAGAACAGAGATATAATATATATTTTGACAGTTACAGCGGGGCAAAAAAACAGAACGAAGTTATATTCTGTGACATATACAAGCAGCTTAGGAGTAAAGACATAGATACGCTTCAGTCGATGCTTGAAAGGCTTCTTTCTGCAATTGAACTGTCAATGAAAATAAGCAGGCAATATATGTTAGTATGGCTTGCTACAATACTCACGGTAATTTCTTTGATAATTCTGCCCATACCGGTTATGTGTACGGTGATTGGTATTTTTATAGTAGTTACAAGTTTTGGATATAAAAGTCTTGTATTTCTGATTAACAGGTATTGCTTTATAGACGCCAATATAATTCTCATATATAAGACGGCGTTATACCATCTGATATTAACCTATAATATCAGAAAAATGAATATGATTACGTGAGAGTTGTATGTTTTTATTATAAATTTACCGGACTATTTTCCATGCCCGAATATAGTTTGGTAAATTTTTTTTTATAATTTTTATCTGATTAGAGCGTGTCTGAAAATTGCTTTCCGACACGCTCTAGCGGGCGCTTGATTTTTATGTGACTATTGTTATAATATACTTTAATAATAGACAAGGAGTTATTAAAGTATATTTTTAGAATGGATGAATAGTTATATCATTATGATGAATATAACTCAAGAAAGTGTAGAGGTATTATTATGCCTATCGTAAGTGATGAACAGGTAGTTATAGTATTGCGGCAATATAAATTCATGGTGGCGCAATCCGTCTGCAATCAAAGAGGATAGTAAACCGTATAGGCGGATGGCCTATTATGAAGCGCTCAGGATGATAAAGTATAAAACGCTCAGACGGTTTGCGATATTATCCGGAGCAAGGCGTGTTGGAAAGACAACAAGTATGTACCAGATGATAGAGAATCTGATTGACGAAGGCGTGAACCCCAAAAATATTTTGTACGTATCGTTCGATAATCCGATTGTTAAGCTGGTCAACATAGAGACTGTCCTGTCGATATATGGGATGCTCTACCATGAAACAAAAGTGCCGGTTTTAAAAATACCCGCGATAGCGTTTCTGTATCTTTTGGGCAGTTTGAGTCATACGGCGAAAACCTCTTAGCCCCGGAGAATTTTCTTTTAAAATACTTCGTAATATGGTAAAATTAAAACATAAAATAAAAATAATCTGTGTAAGGTTATGGGAAATGGGGGAGTTGTCATGGCTGGTAAATTAGTGCTTATTGACAGGCAGTATGGAAGCGGGGGACGTGAAGTCGGAAAGAGGATTTCAGAAAAGCTTGGTATACCGTTTTATGACGGGGAGATGCTTTTGATGGCGGCTGAGAAGTTTGGATTTAACCTTGGAATCATGCAGGAATATGATGAGAAAAATGTAAAAAGTCTTATATACATGATAGCAATGACTGCCGAATACAATGCAGGCAATAACAATGCGTCAATGCCGCAGAATATGTATAATGCAATGTCTGATACTATTATGAAACTTGCCAAAGAGGGCCAGTGCGTTATTATGGGGAGATGTGCGGACTATATATTAAAGGGAATAGCCGATTACGTTTCGGTTTTCGTATATGCGTCCGATATGGAACAGAGAATGAAGCGTGCGATAGAAGTAGACGGCGTGTCGCCTAAAGATACCGCGTCATATATAAAAAAGAGAGATAAACAAAGGAAAGACTATTATAATTTCTACACGGACGGCAGATGGGGAGCTCCTGAGAACTATGATATATGCTTCAATACATCGTCTGTTGACTATGATACATGTGCAAAGATTATATGTGATTTGGTAAAATAATATGTTAAAAAGGGGAATAAAAGACGGTATTCCGATTGGACTCGGCTACTTTTCTGTATCGTTTTCCTTCGGAATACTGGCTATTGCAAATGGTTTTTCTGTTTTTGAAGCTGTATTGATATCAATGACGAATCTTACGTCCGCAGGACAGTTTGCGGGTATTACAATTATTGCTTCCATGGGAAGTCTTCTGGAGATGGCTGTCACACAATTGATTATTAACATGAGATACTCGCTTATGGCCATTTCGCTTTCCCAGAAAGTGGACAAAAGGTTTGGGATTTCTGCCAGACTTCTGTTGGGGTTTGGAATTACAGATGAGATATTTGCAGTTGCAATGGGCAGCCGCAAAGAGATATCGCGCAAATATTTTTTGGGGCTGATGTCTTTGCCCTATGTGGGCTGGACGCTTGGAACGCTTGCAGGAGCGGTGTTTGGCAATATTATGCCCGATATAATATGCGATGCTCTTGGAATTGCTTTATTCGGAATGTTTATTGCAATCGTTGTTCCTGACATGAAAAGGGATGGGAAAATAGCGCTGACTGTGGTGATAGCCGTTGTCATAAGCTGTATTTTATACTATGTTCCATTTTTTTCAAAGGTATCTTCCGGCTTTTCGGTTATAATAAGCGCTGTTACGGCGGCAGCAGTTGCTGCGCTTGTATCGGTGCATGATGAAAACAATGAAAAAAGTATAAGTGGGAGAGAGCGATATGATTGATTTTTTAAAATACCTTGCGGTTATGGCGGGAGTCACATATCTCATCAGGGTTCTGCCATTTGTACTTATCAGGCATAAGATACAGAACAAGTTTGTAAGCGCATTTCTTGATTACATACCATATGCGGTGCTGGCGTCTATGACTGTACCGGCGATATTATATTCGACTTCTTCGGTTATTACCGCCGTCGCGGGATTCGTGGTTGCGATAGTACTTGCATATAGAGAAAAGAGCCTGATTGTTGTTGCGCTCTGTGCGAGCGCGGCAGTTTTGGTCGGCCAGATATGCGTCAGTGCGCTGACATAGTGTATGTGCATGGAATCTATTTATTTTGAGTATTTGTTTTCTATTCATAATGGAAATACTGTTAGGAATTAAAACTTCGCATATAAAGCTTTTTATACAGGATATGTTGAATAATCAGATATTCTTATATAAAAGCTATATGCGAAGTTTTGTATGGTAAAAAGTATTCAAATCTTCTGTTAGTAAGTTAGATTAATATCATTTGACGACGCCTGAACGTAATTGTCAAAAAGCTGTCTTGCTATCCGGCCTGTTTCTTTTACGTATCCTTCCTCACCCGAGAAAAGTTCACGCAGGTTGTCAATAGGCGAATTGCTTAGCTCATTTTCGTCAACTGAAAGGTTGTCGCCGGTAATGTGAATGCCGGAGTCCGCCAAACGGTCTCTGTATGACGTCGTTATATCTTTTAATTCATCTATAAGTGCATTGCTGTCGCCGGATATAAGCTTATTATAATTCGTAACGTACGATTTTATCATGTCCGTAATTGACTGGCGGTTGTTTTCGCTATATCCGTAACGCGAAAGGGCGTCTAACGAGTTGAATATGCCCGCGGAGCTTATTGCGGAGGCCGCGCTGTTACTGTCAAGTTCAACAGTTTTATAATTCGGATATTCCTGCAATGCGGTTTTGTTTTTCAGGTCGTTACTTATACGTGTCGCATATTTAATTATATTTGACAGCATATTTGTCTCGCCCTTGAAAGCAGATGTTATTTTGTACTTTGACGTTATCTTGCTAAGTTTTTCCTCGTCAACTTTTAGCTCGCCCTTGTCAAGGGATATACCGATCTTTTTAAGTGAGGATTCATTCTCTGAAATCAGTTTACTCAACTGTTTGAAATCTTCCTTAGATTTTTTACTGCCGCTGTCGTTAATTTTTTTTGATAACTCGTTATATGATTTGACAAAATCTTTCAGTTTCAGCTTGACGTTTGCGGACGCGCCGCTTGAATAGTCTGCGCTGAAAAGTCTGGAGCCTGTCTTCATGAGCTTATAGGCTAAAGATGATATTGCTGTTTCCTTCTCATCAGCAACGGTCTTTGTCACTTTTCTGGTATATGTATAACTGTTACCGGATGTAATGATATTGTTTGCAATATGGTTAGCTGACACATTGTAATACAATGGTCTCACCCCGCTTTCTAAAAATTCATAATTCACTACTATATATATCGGAATAAACGCGGAAAAAAATATAGATAATTGTAAAAAAATACTGAAGTTATTATTGTAATATGGTATAATATCGATAGATATTATACCTGCACCGGTTCGCGTCCGACCAAAGGGA
>JAAVXK010000055.1 GCA_022790615.1 Lachnospiraceae bacterium | reverse complement strand
GTTAACTATGAGTTATTAATTGGATGGACGGCTATAGCCGCCATTCTCACGATTTCTTACATCGGAGAGTTCCTTAAAGACCAGCGCACGATACTGTATGTGCTTTTATTCATTGCGGTTACGAGTATTCCTGTAATTGTCTGTTGGATATTGTACTCCAGGAATCCGTCTATGGTGCGTCTTCGTTACATAATTGTCGCCGGATATTTTTGCATGTACCTGTTTTCCATGGTTACGGGCAGTACTTTCATTGTATTTACATATATATTTCCATTGCTTTCGCTTATAATCCTGTACCATGAACCACGTCTGGTTCTTATCGTAGGCGGTGCGTCGGTTGTCATTAATGTGGCAAGCATAATCTACCGCATATATTCCGGTGAAGTTACAATTGAGAACAGTAAGGAGTCCGAGATTCAGATTGCCCTTATGCTGCTGTGTTTTGCCGGCTGTTATTTTGCGGCAAAGCTTTTTGACTCCATTTATAAAAAGAGCGAGGATTATATAAAAGCGCTTAATAAGAAGAACCAGCAGATTCAGCATATGACGATGCAGACGATTACAACAATTGCTAATACTATCGATGCAAAGGATGAGTATACAAAGGGACATTCAAAGAGGGTATCGACCTATTCCGTGTGTATAGCAAAGGCGCTCGGGATGAATGAGGAGGATGTAAGGAACATGGAGTACATAGCGCTTCTCCATGACCTTGGCAAAATCGGCGTTCCCGACGTTGTGCTTAATAAGCCGTCGAAGCTTACAGACAGCGAGTATGAGCTTATGAAGTCGCATACGACCATAGGGGGTAATATATTAAAGGACAGCGGAATATTCCATGATATTAATGTCGGTGCAATGTATCATCATGAAAGGTACGACGGAAAAGGATATCCGAAGGGTCTTAAAGGCGACGAGATACCGCTGGTAGCAAGAATCATAGGTATTGCTGACGCATACGACGCAATGACAAGCACGCGCGTATACCGAAAACGCCTGAAAAACGAGGAGGTAATTAAGGAAATCGAAAAATGCAGGGGAAAGCAGTTTGACCCTTCGATTACGGACGTGTTTTTAGAGCTTTTGCGTAATAATGTGATTGAGCAGTTAAACCCTGAAGAAGAGGAAGATATATTTGACGACGATATCGGCATGTTCAGCCATCATATTCTCAGAAAGGTCGTTGATGAACAGAACCGTATCATTGCAAAGGAGCGCGAGCTTGATTATCTGACGGCCGTATACAACCGTAATGTCGGCGAGCGAAAAATAATTAAAAGCCTGAATGAAAAATATGGATGCCTTATGATGGTTGACATAGACAATATGAGGGAAATAAACAGGGATAACGGTATATTGTTCGGAGACCGCTGTCTGACAATTGTGGCGGAAATAATTTCAAATATTGTGCCGAATGCCATTGTAGCCAGATTTGGCGGAGACGAGTTTGTATGTTTGTATGAGGGCATACGAACTGTATCGCAGGCAGAGCAGCTCGCGCGTGATATTATTGAAAGCGTAAGTTCGAGGGAAGAGTTACAGGAGCAGAATAATAATGTATCCGTTTCAATCGGAATGGCGTTGTCAGTGTTTGAAGGACAGGAGTATAATCATCTTCTGACATGCGTGGATAAAGCGTTGTATCATACTAAGAAGAATACAGAGAAAAGTTTCCACCTATACCAGAGCATGTCACGTACAGAGGTCAAGGCTACATGTAAGATGGATATCGCACATGTTATGGGATTTGTGCGTATGATAGAAAACAAAGAAGAAGAGACAATAGAATATCCTGAATTAAGTAATATCAAACCTTTTGTCAGAAAAATGGTTGAGCTAAAGGAACAGACTCTCGGTTTCGCGATGTTTTTAATTATTTCTGACGATAATATTCCGATAAGCATTGAGGAGCGGGATATGTTTATGGAGCAGCTTGAACAGGTAATTGTCACAATGTCAAGACAGATTGAAAGCTCCATGCGTTATAGCAGTACACAGCAGCTTGTGGCGTTTGTTGACATAAAACGTGATGAGATGGAACTTATTGCGAAGCAGATACTGGGTGAATTTTATAGGAAATATGCAAAAGGAAACATTTCGCTTGAATATGCCCTTGCCGTCTATGAAGGTTAATGTGTAACCTGCATATTCTGAAAGGCATAGGGCAGTTTGGCTATACGCTCACCTGATTTGGGAAAGAGCTTCCACAATAGAGTAGATGTTATCGAACTGGGTAGAATCCAGCTGTTTGAGATTGTTTACAAGCAGCTGCAGTTTTCTTGGGTTTTCTGTGTCAAAGTCAAAAAATTCATGCGGAGATATATTAAGGTATTCGCAGATATAAAAAAAACTTGACATAGATGGAAGCGCCTTGCCTGTTTCAATATTATTGATATATCCGGCGTTCTGACCGATTGACAAACTCATGTCGCGGGCAGATACGCCTTTTTTCGTGCGTAATTTTGCTAATCTTATAGGAAAATCTTCTTCATACATTTTTTGTCGCACCGCCTTTTTATTTTCACGTACGCAACGGTCCTAAGCGTCTGGCGGACGCTTGTTCAGGACGGACCGCAACGAAAAGAAGACCCAGACGCAAGCTTGCTTGCAGCCTACGGCGTCAAACATCCGAAGGGATGTTCGTTTAGCGCTGGCCGAGGCGGAGCGCAGACGTGCGTGGGTCAAATACAATAAATACTCCGCCCCTTGGGGCGAACTTGCGAAAAAAGCTTTGGTATGCCCTATAGCTTGCTGCGGGGTATTTGAACATATTATATCCGAAAGTAGAGTATATAATGTGTGATATAATCCGTTAACATTGTTGACATGAAGTATTCAAAATGATATTATAGTATATAATATATGAAACAAAGTGACAGTATGATTGTCAAAGTGTTTTATAATGTTATTTACATAAAGATAAATTGAGAGGGAGAGAGTAGAATATGTCATTAACAGTTAACGGATTGACAAAAAAATATGGCGACAGGGTTGTAGTTGACAATCTGTCATTCAGTATGAATGAACCGGGAGTTTATGCGCTTCTTGGTACGAACGGTGCAGGTAAGACAACAACAATTAGAATGATGCTTGATATGATAGTAAAAGATGGCGGGGAGGTTTTATGGAAAGGCTCCCCGCTTAATCCTATTAAGACCCCGGTCGGATATCTGGCCGAGGAGAGGGGACTCTACCCCAAGTATGAGCTTATGGACCAGCTTTTATATTTTGCCAAGCTCAAAAATGTGAGTAAGTCCGATGCAAAGGAGCGGATTGCATACTGGTCGGGCAGGCTTATGCTTGACGAATATCTTTATCCGGAAAAAACAGCCGGAAAAAACCGAAGAAAAATTAAACCGATGAAGGCGGACCAGCTTTCGAAGGGAAACCAGCAAAAGATTCAGCTTATGTCGGCGCTCATCTCCGAGCCGGAGCTGTTGATTTTTGACGAGCCGATAAGCGGGCTTGACCCAGTAAATACTGATTTGTTCAAGACGATTATAAGAGAGGAGAGGGATAAGGGGAAGTTTCTTATTATGTCCAGCCATCAGATGTCCACGGTTGAGGAATTCTGCGAGGATATAACGATTCTGAACAGAGGTAAGGCGGTGCTTCAGGGTAACTTAAATGACATAAAGAAAAGTTACGGACGCGTCAATCTTGTAGTAAAATGTGACGACAGGTTTGACGACCTTATTGAGGAGAGAAGGCTTAAGGTTGTTGAGAAAACGCCTGACGGCACATGGCTTAAGGTGAACGGAGAGGCTGAGGCGAAGGAGTTTCTTAGCGCACTAATTGGCGCGGGACATTCCGTTGTGCGCTATGAACTGCGGGAGCCGTCGTTACATGAGATATTTGTGGAGAAGGTGGGCGATAATAATGACAATGTTTAATTTGACCGGATGGAAGGATATATATTCGTTTACATTTATACAGACGATTAAAAATAAATCTTTTAAAATTTCGTTTATTATTTTATGTATACTGGCTGCCGCAGTCATGCCCTGCGCCGCATTTATATCAGGAAATGAGGAGAAGGGCGTAAAAGATACGGAAATGCAAGGCGCGGCTGCTGAGGATGAAAAGAGCATTACGGAGGTCAAAACAGTGTATGTGTATTTTGACAGCTCTGATAAGGCTCTTGAAAGCGTAATAACAGAGTGGGAGAATCTGTATAAGTGTGAATATCTGCACACGGATAAAGAAGTTTTGGATTCAAAAAGGGCAGATATTAACACTGACAACACATATGCGCTGCTGAGCGTAAATACGGAGGATGGCCTATATAATATAGATATCACCGTGGGCTGGGAAGTTATGGATGATATGGGGGTTCTGGACGACGCGCTTGAATCGCTCAGAATCAGCCTGGAGCGCCTTCAGCTTGACAATGTAAGCCCAGGGCTTGGCGGCGGCCGGGACGTGGAGGTGTCTGGTTATCTTGGGGAGTCAGAAGAAAGATATTCAGATAATTTTAATTTTCTCACATATATGATTCAGCTCGGCTACATTATGATACTCATATTCATTATCTCATTCAGTACGGAGAGGATTGCCACGTCCGTCGTGACAGAGAAGGCTGGAAAGATGGTAGAGTTCCTGATGATTTCTGTCAGGCCGATGGCAATAATGGTTGGAAAAGTACTTGCTGTAATTTCTACGGTTCTTATACAGGTGATGGCGATGGCTTTATGCGCGGTTATTTCTTCGCTTCTTTGCAATGCATTTTTTGACAATAGGGTTACGGACTATATTGTTAACAGTGTGGAGAATCTTAACAGTACGGGCATGTCATTTATGGTGAACCCGGTGTCTGTTTTAATCGCAGTATTGTTTGTTGTGGGCGGTCTTTTGTTCTATTCTCTTGTGGCAAGTCTTGCGGGGGCGTCCGTCAGTAAGATAGAAGAAGTATCCGAGGGAATGGTAATCGTGACATTTATGCTTATGATTGGGGCATATATGGCTATCGGATTAGGAATGAAGCTTGTCATGGGGGGGAATCCCGGAGGGGCGGGGATATATGAAACGGTAACGTATTTGCTCCCGCTGTCGTCTCCGTTCTCGATTCCGCAAAACCTGCTGACGGGATATGTCGGTTACGGAAGCGCGGTTTTGTCCCTTATCATACTTTATGCTTCGATAGCTGTTCTTGTGGTGCTGTCATCAAAAGTTTATGAATTTATGCTGTTTTATAACGGGACCAGGCTTAAGATTAAGGATATTGTTACTATTGCGGCGCATGGAAGAATGAAAGGGGAGAGTTAAATGAAGGACGTATTTTTATTTACATTCAGACAGAACACAAAGGGAAAAGGCTTCGTATTCTCAACTTTTATAATACCGCTTATCATATGCGTTGTTGGAATAGCCGTTACCATAATTGCGGCAAAGCCGGATAATCCGCAAGAGAATGTGCCTAAAAATGCCGAGAGGCTGTATATAACGAATGAATCTGACATGGAATATGTGGAGTTCAAATATTTTGGTTTGATGGAGTGCGTCGTTGGAAGAAGCGTTCCTGAGAATGACGACAAAGCGTTTGACGTAGTTATAATGAATGATGGCGACGGTTATTCCGTAAAAGTGAGCGCTCCTGCGTGGAGCAGTCTAAAGGATGATGACGCGTCTGCTATTATGCCGGACATTATCGCTTATGTGGAAAGGCTCGGCAGGGTGAACAGTGCGAAAAAAGAGGCAGGCGGAATGGTTGCAGGAGCTGATCTTATGAAAGCGTACACTCCGGTAAACGTTAACGTGGGTACCGAGGGCGATGAGAATGTGAATATAGGAACAGTGTTTTTTGAGACAATCGGCCCTATGATTATAGTGGCTATACTATATATGATGGCATTGATATATGGACAGTCGATAGGTAAGATTGTAATTTCCGAGAAAGTTTCAAAGCTTATGGAGACGCTGCTCATTACGGTTAAACCGTCAAGCCTGATTGCAGGCAAGATACTTGCGATGGCCTTTATGGCGGTGCTTCAGATGACGATGTGGGTAATTGGTCTTGTTTCAGGAATTGGTTTCGGGCATGTTATCGCAAAAGGAATCAATCCGGATTATACGAATTACGTAATAGAAATAATTAAGATGCTTAGGGACAGCGGGGGAGGACTTGCTTTCTCGGCGCCCGTAGTTCTTATGTCTATCGCCGTGCTTTACGTCGGATTTCTGTTTCTCTGCGTCTTTGCAGGACTTATTGCAAGTCCGGTGTCAAAGGCTGAGGAAATGTCTTCATGCTTTGGAATATATCAGATTTTTATCGTACTCGGATTTCTTGCAGCTTATTTTATCCCGATGAACGGCGATGTGAGTCCGGTTTTGGATAAAGTTCTGCATGTAGTACCGTTCACCTCGGTTTTTATGCTTCCGGGCGATATTTTAATTGGAAGAATCAGTATTGCTTTGAGCATTGTCTATGTTATAATATTAATTGCATTTACTGTAATTTTGTCACTTTATACGGGAAAACTGTATAAAGCGCAAGTTTTTTATAACGGAGTGGAGGTTAATCCTGTAAAGCGTCTTTTTATGCCGCTTAAGAAAAAGGCGCGCAGGTAATAGGCAATTATGATAAAAAAACTGCTTGATAAGACATTTTGGAAGTTTATACTGGTTGGAATAGTAAATACCCTGTTTGGAATGGCGGTCATGTTCAGCCTTGATTATCTGCTGACGGCAGTATTTGGTGTGGACAGGGATGTAAGCCACTGGGTTTCAATTGCGGCAAACTATATATTTGGCAGCGTGCTGAGTTATTTTCTTAACAAAAACTTTACTTTCGGGAATAAGGATAAGAGCTTTAAGGTTGTTGCAAAGTTTGTTGTGAACATTGTTGTTTGTGCGGTAATCGCGTACGGCGCCGCCACTCTTGCAATAAAGTATATATTGTCGGATGCGGGCGAGAGCGTGCAGTACAATGTTGCGAAGCTTGCCGGTATGGTATTGTTTGTTATGCTTAATTATGTAGGGCAGAGGTTTTTCGCATTTAAGGAAGAAAAGTAAATAAATGCATTATATTTTATATTAATATCCCCTTGACAAGGTATGCCTCATAATGTAATGTAGTATTCGTTACTACATGTCATGGAGGAAAATATTATGTTTAGGATTGTTGTAGATTCAGGAAGTAATTTGACGGAGGATTTACTAAACAGATATGATATAGATATTATTTCGTTCAAATGTACAATAGACGGAGAGGAATATATCTGTTATGAGGAAGGCAGGGACGACGACGAGGCCGGGAAAGTGTTTTACGATAAAATTAGGGCAGGGGCGGATGTCAGAACAAGTCTTATCAATCCGGGTGATATAGACGATAAACTGAGACCGTTTCTTGAAAACGGAGAAGACGTAATGTTTGTATGTATGTCTGCAAAGCTTACGGGAACCTATCAGTCGGCCCTGATTGCGAAAGACGATTTGGAGGAAGATTTTCCGGACAGGAAGATTATAATGATTGACTCGATGTCGGCCTCGTTCGGCGAAGGTCTTTTATGTATAGAAGCGTCAAAGATGCGCGAAGACGGCGGTACAATCGAGGAGGTCAGCGAGTGGCTCATTGACAACCGCCTTAAGATGAGGCATATATTTACCGTGGATAACTTAAAATATCTACAGAAAGGCGGAAGGATATCGCAGGCGGAGGCTGTACTTGGCTCCATTTTAAGCATCAAACCGATTCTTTTTGCAAGTGACGAGGGTAAGATTGACAAGTTCGGGACGGTGCGCGGAAGAAAGAAATCGCTTGACGCCCTTGTAAACGATTATGTAAAATATGCGGTTGACGTTGAGGACCAGACAGTGGCGATTGCTCACTGCGACTGTAAGGAAGACGCGGAGTATATTGCCTCAAGGGTAAACGAGCTTCGGCCGCCTAAGGAAATAATTATAAGGGTATACGACCACTGTTCAGGAACGCATGTGGGTCCCGGGGCGTTGTGTATCTTCTATGTCGGAAAAGACAGGAATTATTAGAAGTGTTTTGGAGGTACGGCCGGACAGAGTGGGAAAAGTAATACATGTGGAGTTTTTGCTCGGAAGTACCCATATCGTATCCGGCGATACCTTCAAAAGCGCGCAGGTGAATACGGATATTCAGGAATTATGATAGCCATAACAGTCGACAAAAAGCTTTTTTCCAACATAATTGCAAAACATACAGCTGCGGTAGTATTCGTTCCAGTAACTGACCATTCTGCTATAACTGCGTTTAAATGATTGTAGATTCAATTTACAAAAGTGTTGTATGTTTTTGCAATTTTGTCTAGACAGATAATAATAGATTACATCTAATATTTCAATTACGTATTCGTCCGAAAGCTTTATAATATAGGGGAAAATCCAGTCAGGATAGTCCTCCTCTAAAATTGCCCGTATATGTTCCTCTCTTATAATGCCTTTATCGCTTCTTGAAAGGAAGGCATGAAAAATCAAATTTTGTGTAAACGTAAAAAATGACGGTACTTCTAATTTTTCAATTCCATATATTCTATAAGGAAAAGAGATTTTTTCTCCATTCATTAATGTATATCTGCAAAGGGATTTATCCGCGCCAAATTTACTATTGGTTTTGTAGAGTTCTTGAGGAAGACTGCTTGCGACGATAATGACGTCTTCGACAACTTCTTCAGGAAATGAATGTAAGAGCACTTTTTCGTTGAATGTATTATCTTCTATGTACATATATCCTCCGGCAATGGTTGTTTAATCTGTCATTCCACATTGAAGTAAAGTATAACATGGTAACAAATCAGAGGCAACACACCTTTCATTCAACTGTTTACTCTTCTTTGACGGATTTCTTTTCAGGTTATCATTCACAGCAATAGTATTAGAAGGGGATAGATGTTGACACACAGCATTCAGAGAGTAGCAAAATTTGTAGTTACATGGTATAATGATTCTGCTGACGCAGAATTCAAGCCAGCTTACGCTGCCTTGCCACCACTAACGTGGCGCATTATACCGGCAATCCATGGCTTGAAAACCAAATGCCTGCTTCACAGTCGCTTGGTTTTCTGCGCACATGGTATAATATCGAAAGATATTATACCATGCACCGGTTCGCGTCCGACCGAAGGGAGGACATATTCAATAACGAACCGTGTGCATCCGGCAGAGCCTTCCATGAAGGCTTGGACCATTGTTCGTGGGAATAAAAACATAAACTGGAGGTTTGTTTTGGCAAAGAAACTAGCGCTTAGCAAAGAGATACTTATGTCGGTTGAGAAGCCGGCTAGATATATAGGAGACGAACTGAACAGTGTCGTAAAAGACCTAAATGAGACAGATATAAGATTCTGTATGTGTTTTCCGGATGTATATGAGATTGGCATGTCGCATCTCGGAATACAGATATTGTACGATATGTTTAACCGCAGGCCCGATACGTGGTGTGAGAGGGTATATTCCCCGTGGCATGATTTGGACACAATCATGCGAAAGGAAAATATACCTTTATTTGCGCTTGAATCACAGGATGCGGTAAAGGAGTTTGATTTTCTCGGCATTACCCTGCAGTATGAGATGTGCTACACGAACGTGCTGCAGATACTGGATTTGTCGCAGATACCGTTGTCGGCGTGCGAGAGACTCGACGACGACCCGATAGTTATCGGCGGAGGGCCGTGTTCCTATAACCCGGAACCCCTGCATGAATTCTTTGACATCTTTTATATCGGCGAGGGAGAGACCGTGTACGACGAGCTTCTCGACCTGTATAAGGACATGAAAAAAACAGGCTATGACAGAAGAAAATTCCTAAAAAAGGCGGCGTGCATAGAGGGACTCTATGTTCCGTCGCTGTATGAAGCGGTTTATAACGAGGACGGAACGCTTGCCTCCTTTGACAGGAAAGTAGAGGGAATTCCCGATACGATAAAAAAACAGGCGGAGACAGACCTTGAAAAATATTATCCGGACAAGCCTCTTGTGCCGTATATAAAAGCCACGCAGGACCGGGCCGTGCTGGAGATTATGCGCGGATGCATTAGGGGGTGTCGTTTCTGCCAGGCCGGTATGATATACAGGCCGCTGAGAATCCGGGATGTCGAATATCTCAAGGAGCTTGCAAGGAAAATGATACAGTCTACGGGATATGAGGAGATATCGCTGAGCTCGCTAAGCTCAAGCGATTACAAACATCTGCAGGAGCTTGTCTATTTTCTTATCGACGAGTTCAAGGATAAAAGGGTGAATATATCGCTGCCTTCACTCAGGATAGACGCATTTTCACTGGACGTTATGGGCAAGGTGCAGGACGTGAGAAAGAGCAGCCTGACGTTTGCGCCGGAGGCAGGTTCGCAGAGGCTTAGAAACGTAATCAACAAGGGGCTTACCGAGGAGATTATTTTAAAGGGAGCGAAGGATGCCTTTGACGGAGGCTGGAACAGGGTCAAGCTTTATTTTATGCTCGGACTTCCATCCGAGACAGACGAGGATATTGCCGCAATCGCGGAGCTTGCAGACAAGATTGCAGCGGAATATTACAGTATTCCGAAGGATAAGCGTAACGGTAAGGTGAATATCGTGGTAAGCACGTCCTTATTCGTGCCAAAACCCTTTACGCCGTTCCAGTGGGAAGCCATGAACGAGGCGGAGGATTTTACGTCTAAAAAAGGATATCTGATGAGCTGCATAAGGAAACAGCTTAACCAGAAAAGTATAAAATATAACAGCCACGATTCCGAGCTGTCGGTTCTAGAGGGCGTGTTTGCCAGAGGCGACAGAAAATGCGCGCAGGTTCTTCTAAGCGCATATAAAAAAGGATGTATGTTTGATGCGTGGTCGGAGTATTTCGACGCCGGAAAATGGGACGAGGCGTTCGAGGAGAACGGTATCAATCCATTATTCTACACGCATAGAAAACGCAGCGTGGATGAAATCCTGCCGTGGGATTTTATCGACATAGGCGTTACAAAGCGGCATCTTATCTCGGAATATAAGAAGGCAATGAGAGCGGAGACGACCGACAATTGTTTTGTGAACTGCTGCGGCTGCGGCGCGTCGGTGTATCTGAAAGGGGGCTGTAAGTTTTGATGAAGGTTAGAATCAGATTTACAAAGACGGGTTCCATGCAATATATAGGGCATCTTGATTTGATGCGGTTTTTTCAAAAACTGTTCCGAAGATGCGGGTTTGACGTATGTTATTCACAGGGATTTAACCCGCATCAGCTCATGTCGTTCGCATCCCCCTTAGGGCTCGGCGTGACTACGGTGGCGGATTATCTCGACGTTTCTCTGGAATCCTATAAAGTGACTTCACTCGCGGGGGATGGTTATGCCGGCAGGACGCTTGATGCCAAAGAGTGGCTTGACAGGATTAATTCATTTTCCAACGAAATGGTAACCGTCACCGGTATATACAGGCAGCCTGACAATGCGAAACCGTCCATGTCGCTCCTTAGCGCGGCGTCCTATGTAATATACGGAATGGAACCGGCGCAGGCAATGTCGGTCGAAGAATTTTTTTATAATGAGCATGAGATAAAATATGAAAAAAAGACAAAGAAATCTGTTAAAGAGTTAGATTTGAAGCAGGGTATATACGCCGTGGCAGCCGGATATGAAAAATACTGCGCCCTTGCGGAAGAATTATCGGTCCGTGATGTGGCTTATGAGCGAAAGACGGCTTATAGCGCGGACGCACTGTATATGCTCTGCAAATCCGGAAGCGACGTGAACGTAAGGCCCGACATGCTCCTTGCATGTTACGGTATGAAGATGGAGCCGGAACGTGAGTACGACAGATATAAGTATGAGATTGTCAGGACAGATATGTTTTACGGTGATGAAAAGCTTATATCAATGTCGTTGTAAATAACAGCGCTTCAACCAATCACAGATTTTGTAAGAGACTATCATACTATCAGCGGGGAACAGCTATGGATTTGGTGTTTTCACATTACGGCGGCAGGGTCGTTGCCGCTTATTTTGACAAAGAGAATAACAACAGGCTTGTAAACATAAAAATATGCGGGGATGAGAGCGGCAGCGCACGGGTAGGAGATATATATGTCGGCAGGGTAAAAAACGTGGTTAAGAATATCAGGGCCGCATTTGTGGAGATTGCGGACGGACAGATATGTTTCATGCAGTTTTCCGACGAGACGGCTCTGAAAAATATTCATAACGAGACGGCTCTTGTCGTACAGGTTGCGCGGGAGGCCGTCAAGACGAAGCAGGCCGTCGTCACGACGAATATAAACCTTCAGGGCAGATATCTGATAAAAACCCATAAGAAAGAAATTGCCGTCTCATCAAAGATTAAGAATACCGCCCGAAAAAAAGAGCTGACCGGATGGCTTGGGGAAATTGCACCGGAAAAGGAATGCGGCTACATTATTCGGACGAATGCAGTCAATGCCACGAGAGCGGATATCGAGCGGGAGTATCAATATCTTGAAAACCTGTACCTTGACATAATGCGAAAGGCTGATTATTCGCTTATACATTCGCTGCTTTATAGAACTTCATTTGCAGAGGACGAGATAAGGGACTGCTACGACGAGCGCATTGACAGGATAGTGACGGACGATTCAGAACTATATGAGAAGATAGGCGGATATATAGATTACGCCTGTCCGCATCTTAGGGAGCGGCTGTGGTTCTACGAAGACGGGTCGTTTCCTCTTAACGCAATGTACGGGCTTGCCGCAAAGATTGACAGGGCGCTTGCAAAAAAGGTATGGCTCGATTCGGGAGCCTATCTCGTAATTGAGCCTACGGAGGCGTGTACGGTAATCGACGTTAATACCGGAAAGGCCGTTAAAAAGGGAAAAGACAGGGAAAAGCACTTTTTTAACATAAACTGCGAAGCGGCAGATGAAGCGATGCGCCAGATAAGTCTTAGAAATCTTTCCGGAATCATTATTATTGATTTTATTGACATGAAGTCCGACGAGGACAATAAAAGGCTTATGGAGCTTCTTACGGAACTTGCGTCAAACGATTCGGTGAAGACGTCCGTCGTTGACATGACGGGACTCGGCCTTGTTGAGCTCACCCGCAAGAAAGTGCATAAGCCTTTGTATGAAATGCTAGAGCGTGTTTGAAAATTCATTCCCGCCATCTGCGTCCCCCACTTTGCGGTATATTTACGCCAAATTCTGTCAACGTAGCCCACTACGCTTCCTCATTTGGCACAAATCTCCCACTAAGTGTGTAACGCATCTGGCAGAAAGCAATTTTCAAACACGCTCTAGGATAATTAATTTTTTATTTCTATCAGGCTTTCCCTGTATATTGCAGCGACTTTGTCACTGTCTGCTGCAAACGGACAGCTTG
>JAAVXK010000036.1 GCA_022790615.1 Lachnospiraceae bacterium | reverse complement strand
TTTCTCATAAGATAGTATTATATCATTTGTGGCATGAGTAATCATGCTACGGTTTGCGGAAGTGTCGGAACTGGCAGACGAGCAAGACTAAGGATCTTGTGCTCATTGCGAGCGTGTGGGTTCAAGTCCCATCTTCCGCATTAAAGTCAGACTGTGAGAAGTTTTAATTATGAAAGCTTTCCACAGTCTTATTATTTTTGCTACAAAAAATTATATGTGAATGTTGAATAATATATAGTATATGACACATTATTATTCTGTTAAAGATAGTAATTTTTTAAATTTATTGTTATGAACAGTATACTGGTGCCAGTCATATTGAATAATATTACTTCCGGAATAACCTATGCCGTACTCTTTTCCGTTAGAAACAAATGTAAAGCCGTATAATCCGACAACCATATTTTCGTCTTTTATTTTTTCGTATGTACCTGCCTGTAATGCATCAGCCATTAAATGAATGGAATCTTCATCGGTGTAGACTGTTTCGTTACCTTGAAAATCCATATAACGTACCTCAGTTATTCCGTCGCATAATTCTTTTGAAAACAACTTTTCGCCTTTGCTGCCGCAGCCGCTGAATACAATCAGGGCTAATAATGTCAGTGTTGGTACTATTTTTTTCATGAATGTCACCTCCCGGGCTATTCCGAATCAGAAACGATTGTTAGAAACAGAACTGCAAAGTCTAAGAAAAAATCAAGGTTTTTACTTATTTCCAATTAATTCTAGCATATAATTACCAACCATTCAATATTTCATTAAAATTATGAAGCAATAGGATAGAGTAAATTTACTTGTGGCTTTTCGCAGTTATTATGTGTTATAATGTTACAATATTTTATACATTGTAAATGTATTTTATAAAGAGGTATGAAAAAATATGAAAATAAGAAAAAATATATTTGTTATCATGCTGGCTATGCTTACGGCTATGGCAGCAGGCTGCAGTTTGGATGACGGCAGAGTGCAGAAAAAACCGCTTGAATACGATAATGAGACGGATTTGACATCATTAGATGAACATGTGTTGTCTGATAAAATCAAAGAATTAAATTGTCCAAATGATGTGAGGGAGAATATGTCGGTAGTGTATACGATAGACACTCTTATAAATGAAAATGTTGTTGGTCTGGTCAGGTATAATAAAGGCAAATATTACTCTGTAACCAAGGTGGAAAACGGCGGATATCTGTTTTTACTTTATGAGTCAAACGGCGAAACCTATTATTTGGCAGACGGTATGCTTGTATCGACGCTTGTTGATACATCTCTGTCTGCTGATATTGAAAAAGGTATGTCCAGGGATGAAATTATTGAGAAAGACCCATCGGCATATGTTGGTTTGGATTGCAGTTACCACCGTTTAAATGATAAATCAACACTGGTAGTAAATTATATTGAAGAAGATGGCTCTTATGTCGTATCGGAAACCGGATTTTCAAGTAATCCGGCGTCTGTGCTTCATTACCTGACGGATGAAGATTTCGACGAAATATTAGGATAGCTTTCGTGCGCTGGGGAGGTTCGTGTAACAAATCATGAGGGGGCTGGCGTTTTGGCGGATGGCAGTATGTACGGACTACAAAACGGTCTATGTAAGGAGAAAAGTCATGTGGATTATGGCGGCAATATTGTCCGCAGTTTTTGCGGGGCTTACATCAATTCTTGCAAAATGTGGGATAAAAAAGACGGATTCAGATATTGCGACGGCTCTCAGAACGATTGTCGTGCTGTTCTTTGCGTGGGTGATGGCGTTTGTATCAGGCTCGGCTGGAGAAGTTTCTGCTATAGGGGCAAAATCACTTATATTTTTGATTCTTTCAGGAGTCGCTACCGGGGCGTCGTGGCTGTGCTATTTTAAGGCGTTGTCGATTGGAGATGTTAACAAGGTTGTTCCGATAGACAAATCAAGTACGGTTCTCGTTGTCCTTGCCGCTATGGTCCTGTTTGGCGAGACGGATAATCTTGCGGTAAAACTTTTGGGAACGGTTATATTATCCGCCGGAATATATATGATGATTGAGAAGAAACAGTCTTTTCATTCGGGAACCGATAAGCGCTGGTTTCTATATGCGGCCTTGTCTGCCGTATTTGCGGCGTTAACTTCAATACTTGCAAAGATAGGAATAACGGGAATTGAATCGAATCTTGCCACGGCTGTGAGGACGGGAGTTGTGCTTGTGATGGCATGGCTTATAGTATTTTTGAAAAATAAACAGTCCATGCTGGCCGGGATAGATAAAAAAGAAGTTTTATTTATATGTTTGTCAGGAATTACTACGGGGGCATCATGGCTTTGCTTTTATTATGCAATACAGAATGGCATTGTGAGCATTGTTGTTCCGATTGACAAACTGAGTATCGTTGTTGCGGTCATATTTTCAGGCATAGTGTTTAAGGAAAGGCTGAGCGTTAAGGCGCTGGCCGGTCTTTGCCTTATGGTTTTAGGTACGCTTGTAATGGCGGTGTGCGCGTGATTTGATTTTTTGCGGAGGCATTTGGTGAAATTGAATTATGCGTTTATTTTACAGGCATGAATATCGTTCTATTATTTATAATTATATGAGGAGGCTTATATGGTACAATACAAAATGTTTGAATTGTCATTTGCGTGCGGCAATCCTTACGCGGACGTTACGGCAGCTTTTACCGACGAGTCCGGCGTGACGACGACCGTCAGGGGATTTGCGGCCGGAGATAAAATTGTGAAGGTGAGATTCTATCCCTCGGTCTGCGGCAGATATACGTATGAGGTCAGCGGAGCGGTTGAAGCTTCCGGAAGCGTCATGTGCGGGCAGGCGGAAAACGGCGCGGCAGCGCATGGCATTGTAAGGGCGTGCGGGACGCATTTCAGATATGACGACGGCACATGGTTTTATCCGTTTGGGACGACTGTCTACGCGCTTGTCCATCAGGATAAGGGACTGGTTGACAGGACTATGGATACGCTTTCAAAGTCTCCGTTCAACAAAGCAAGGATGTGTGTGTTTCCGAAGCATTATGATTATAACCACAATGAGCCCGCGCTGTTTGCATTTGAAAAAGACGATGCTGGAAAGTTTGTTGTGGACAGGCCATGTTTTGCGTTTTTTGACGAGCTTGAGAGAAGGATTAAGGAGCTTGACGATATGGGAATACAGTGCGACCTGATTTTGTTTCACCCATATGACAGGTGGGGCTTTGCTGATATGAGCATAAATGAGGCAAAAGTGTATCTGGATTACCTGATAAGACGTCTTTCGGCTTTTCCAAACGTCTGGTGGAGCCTTGCGAATGAGTTTGACCTTATGAAATATACGCGGAAAGAGTGGGAGGACATTGCGGAATTTGTAAGCGGGCACGATGCGTTCGGCCATCTTTTGAGTAATCATAACTGTATAGAATTTTGGGATTTTGAAAACAAAGATACGACGCATATATGCTTACAGATTAAGAGCTGTGACGAGACGAGCGGATTTATACGAAAATACGGCAAGCCCCTTATGGTGGACGAGTGCTGTTATGAGGGAAACATTGCATATGAGTGGGGAAATATCTCGGCGTTTGAGATGGTGAACCGCTTCTGGATTACGGCTGTGCAGGGAGGATACTGTACGCACGGGGAGACGTATCTGAGTGACGACGATATATTGTGGTGGTCCCGCGGCGGCATACTGAAAGGAAAGAGTCCTGAACGGATAGCCTTTTTAAGGGATATCATGGAGTCGCTGCCGGGACCGGTTACATATTGCGGTTTTGAATTTTCAAAAGAGAAGTATGACGAGATTAACGCCCGGCCGGACAAAGCGGAAAATGATTTTTGGCGCGCGGTTGCCAGCGTTCCGTGGGACAGGGCGAAAGGCGCCATGCTGAGCGGAAAAGAGTATGCCGGGTGTGTTGGCGATAAGGCGTACATAAAATACCTTGAAAGAAAATGTGCGGCTGTAACGGATTTTAACCTGTCTGAAAAAAACGCCTACGACGTTGAACGGATAGATGTGTGGAATATGACGCGGGAGACCATTCTTACAGGGGTGAGCGGAAAATTAAGAGTAAAGCTTCCGGGAAAAGAGGGAACGGCGCTGCTCGCACAGCTAAGTTCGGTTCATTGACAGAAAAGTTTTTCCTATGCTATAATATTACAGAATATTTTTTGGAGGACGGGGTAATGGGTAAAAGTATTAAAAATATAATATATAAGGTTTTTTGGGGAATATTTTTTTGTGCATTTTTAGCCGTGTTCTGCAAAGTTCTTTTTGCGGATAATATACACAATAATAAGCCGGGCATTTTAATACTGTGGATGCTTGTGGGAACGGGTATTGCCGTGCTGGCATATTATCTGTTGAACAGGTTCAGCGTTGTAATTAAAAAATATTACAAAATTATTTTGGCGGTTTTTTTGGTGATATATGGAATTACTGTAGTTGTTAACGGTTTTCTTTTGCGATTCACACCGGCCTTTGATATGGACGCAATATACGGCGGGGCGATACAGTGGATTGAAAAGGGGACTTTTTTCGATTACCATGAATATTTCGGCTATTTTCCGAATAATCTTGGCGCTATGACGGTGCTGCATTTTGTTTTTTCAATTGCGTCTGTTTTTGGTGTATCAGATTATTTTGCGGTAGGCATCATTTTTAACTCGTTCATTATCATTATGACTGTTCTGGTAGTCTCCCTTGTATGCAGAAAACTGATGGGCGAAGTTGCGGGAGTGATGGCGCTTGTTTTCTTTATGCTGTGTGTTCCTTTCCTTGTCATGGGGGCCGCTTTTTATACGGACTCGCTGTCAGTGCTGTTTCCGGCGCTGTTTTACTATCTATACCTGAAGTTCAGGGAGCAGGAGACGTTAAAAAAGCGTCTTATATATTCGGTTCTTATGGGTCTTGCGCTTGCGGTGGGAATGCTGATTAAGTTTACGGTGCTGATTATTCTGGTTGCCGTAGTTATTGATGCGCTGCTTAGCGTTAACTGGAAGAATGTCTGCCTGTTTACCGCATGTTCATTATTTATTGCATTTATTACATTCGGTATTATGAATACGTACATGTATTATGAGCATCTGGACAAGGAAACATGCGATAATCTGAAGACCCCGTATCTTCACTGGGTCATGATGGGAATGCAGAACAATGGGTATTACAATCCCGGGGATTATGAGTTTACAAGGTCGCTTGCTCCTGAGGATAGAAACAAGGCGTGCCTTAATGTGATTAAGGAGCGAATAGGCGGTATGGGACTTTCCGGCATGGCTGAACTTTTTATGAATAAAGCGGCCGTTTGTTTTGGCGACGGAACATATGCGCTGTCGGATTTTCTGGATGATACGCCGGCCAATGAAACATGGCTTCACAAATACGTATTATATGATGGTGAGAAATATGTGTCATACAGGTATTTCACTACCGGGCAGCTGCTTGTGGTATATCTGTTGATGCTTTTGGGGGCGGTTCGCTGTTTGATGGAAAAAGGGCTGAACAGATGCCGTACGCTGGCGCCTTCGCTTGCTGCGCTTGGAATACTTTCTTTCCTGCTGTTATGGGAGACAAGCGGCAGGTATTTCACAAATTTTGTTCCTCTTATGATTATATGCGCCGTCTTGTCGTTTGGCTGGAAAAAAGGGGGTAAGGAAGATGTTTGATGGAAGTTTAATTGGGAATATAATTAGCGTATTGTATTACTTGCTGTTTCAGATATGCGGATGTTTTATGATGAACCGGATATTGGCAAAGGAACGGTTCAGCGCCGTGTTCAGGATGTTGATGGGGAGCATATCGGGTACGCTTGCCCTGCAGTGGTGTCCGGTGCTGTTTGCTTTGGTATTTGGATTCAATATCGCTTCACATATAGCAGGGCTGTGCCTGTGGGCGGCGTTTTGTTTTGGGGCATGGAGGCTTGCAGGGGCGCCTAAGGCCCAGGGCGGCCGTCCATATGCTGACCGTAAGGAATGGATTCGGTTCATTAAGGAGAATCCGTGTATTATTCTTATGTCACTGGTGTTTATATATTTTACGTACTGTCTGCTTAGCCATACCATACCAATTCATTGGGATGGTTCCATGCATACCGGACAGTCGACATACGGAGATATGAACCTCCATCTTAGCTTTATTACAAGTATTGCCAATCAGTCCAATTTTCCGCCGGATTATCCGATATTGCCGGGAACGCGCCTGTCCTATCCTTTCTTATGTGATAGTATCAGCTCGAACCTGTATATATGGGGTTCGTCGCTCAGGTTCGCCTACATTTTCCCGATGCTTGTGGCGTTATGCCAGGTTATGGGCGGTTTTTACTGCCTGATAAAATATTGGTTTGGGCGTTCTATTACCGCGATGATTGCGTGGGTTATGTTTTTTATTGACGGAGGACTGGGATTTGTCTATTATACAAATGCCGAAAATATATCCAAAATATTTACTGAGTTTTACTATACGCCTACCAGCAGAGGAGATTTGAATTTCAGGTGGGCGCAGATAATAACGGACATGCTTATTCCGCAGCGTTCAACCTTGTTTGGTTGGGCAATCCTGTTTCCGCTCCTGGCCTTTTTTCTCTATGCGGTAAGAAACAGGAGCAGGTTATGTTTTGCAATAGCAGGAGTTATTGCAGGGGCGCTGCCGATGATACACACGCATTCCTTTTTGGGATTTGGTCTTGTATGTACAATGTGGCTTATATTTGACTGCAGGGAAATGTGCGGCGGCAAAGAAAGGAAAGCCTACGGGCTGCTCGCGGCCCTTCCGCTCGGGCTTGCGTTTTTCAGCATATTACAGTTGGCTGAATGGCGCGACGAATCAACGAGCAAAAACGGATTTGTGATTCTTGGAATCGGTGTTGCGCTTCTTTTCGTTTATATAATGGTATGCCTGTTCAGGGTGATACGCAGCAAACAGCTGGTACGATTATTAAGTACGTGGGGATTATTTCTTGCTATTATTATTTTGCTGGCATTTCCGCAGCTTGTAACATGGACGTTTGGACAGGCCGGTTCTGAAGGGTTTGTCAGGGGACATTTTAACTGGCAGAATACTGGAGACCAGTATATTTGGTTCTATATAAAGAATATAGGGGTAACGTTTATATTCTTTTTGATAGGGTATTTCTTTGCGGGTAAGAAGAATCTGAGGATTGCTTCCCCGCTGCTACTAATATATTTCATAGCTGAGCTGATATCATTCCAGCCGCTTGAATACGATAATAACAAGCTGTTTTTTGTTGCATTTATTTTCATTTGCGGAATTTCGGCTGATTTTATAACGAAACTCTTTTTAAAGAGATGGAATATTGTATGCAAGGCGCTTGCCGCATCGGCATTGATATTTTTCGGGGTAATATCTGCGCTGCTATCGCTTGGGCGCGAGTGGGTTTCCGATTATGAGTTATATTCGGCGTCAAGTGTTGAGGCCTGCAGGTTCATTGAGAAAAATGTACCGGCGGATTCTGTGATACTGACCGCGACAAACCATAATAATGCGGTGGCTGCCCTTACGGGCAGAAGCGTTTTTTGCAGTTCACCGACATTTTTGTGGACGCACGGATTGGATTATTTGGGACGTGAGGAAAAGCTTCCTTCGATGTACTCCGACCCGGTATCCAATTATGATTTGTTTAAAACTTATAATGTGGGATATATATATGTGAGCGGTAATGAAACAGGCAGTTATACAGTTAATTTTGAAGGTATTGCCCAGATTGCGGATTGTATCTATAATGATGGAAGTGTCCTTATATTTAAAGTAAAGTAGATATGCAGAAATTTTAGGACATGCGCAAATGTGATAGTGGTTAAAGGAATGCGCAGTTGCGGTAATAATGAAAAGGATACTGTGTTGTTAATGCGTTTTTGTGTATGTTAAGGAGGTTCGTGATGTCGAAAAAGGAAATGCAGAAGTCCTTTCCTGAAGCAGGGTTACTATATGCTTTATCATTTGTAATTCCGGTTCTGGTAATGTTATTTGTTTTAAAAGTCCGGGGCTTTTATCCTTTTGGGGAAAAGTCGATGTTTATTATGGATATGAGGGACCAGTATCTTGAATTCTTTGCATCCCTGCGCGGAGTACTATCGGGAGATGATTCACTGTTCTTTTCATGGTCCCGCTCTATGGGAGGAAATTATCTTGGTTTGTTTGCATACTATGTGGCAAGCCCGCTTTCTTTTATAACGGTATTTTTTCCGCTGAAAGATATGACTCTGGCAATTGTTGTACTGACAGTGCTCAAAATAGGGCTGTCCGGTTTAAGTTTTGCCTTTTTTGGCAATTATTTGTGTAAAAATAAAAAAATTCTGGTTCTTCCGTTTGCCGTAAGTTATGCGCTTATCTCCTATAATATAGTATACGGCATGTGCCTGATGTGGCTGGACGGAGTTATTATGCTGCCGGTAATCCTGCTTGGCGTGGAGAAGATACTGGATGGGCGCAGGGGGCTTCACTATATGCTTGCTCTGGCCGCGTTGTTCGTATGCAATTATTATACAGGTTACATGGTGGGCATATTTACCGCGCTTTATGTGATTTTCCGCATTATATGCAGGATTGGAAAGGACAATGTAAAAGAATACGTCATGAAGGCGCTGCGTTTTGCAGGCTGTACCCTGATGGCTTTTGGGTTATCGGCGCCGCTAATTCTTCCGGTGGTAAAAGATCTGATGCAGGGTAAGCTTTCGGCTGTGTCGTATGTACCGGATATCCAGACGAATTTTGCGTTTTCCGGGCTTTTTGGCAAGTTAAAAAACGGCGTCTACGACAGTATTACGAATGCGGGGCTGCCGGCTATATATTGCGGGTATGCCATAGTACTGCTGGCCGTTATCTTTTTCTTCCTTCCGCGCATATCGGTACGTGAGAAGGCGGGGGCCGCAATAATACTTATATTGATGTCGTTAAGCTTTTATTTTACAAAACTGGATATTATGTGGCATGGATTCCAGTACCCGACATGGTTTCCGTTCCGTTATGCGTTTGTGTTCAGTTTCTTTTTGCTGTATATGGCGCTTCGGGCCATATATGAAATATTCTGCATGGATAACAAACGGCTGCGTGCAGGCAGTACTGCCGTAATAGCGGCTGCTGCGCTTTGTATAGTGGCTGTCGTTGATTTGGGTGTTAACGCAAAGTCTCTGTCTGAGGGACTTGAGAATGAGTTCGGATATGCCGCCGCCGCTGATTATGAGGCCTTTCTTGATAAAACCCAGCCGCTGGTTGAGGAAATAAAAGAAAAGGACGGCGGATTTTACCGGATGAATCAGGGGTTTGAGTATTCTAAAAATGATGCCATGCTGTTGGGATATAACGGAATGACCCATTATTCATCCACATTTAACGCATCGGTTAATGCGCTGACGCCGAAACTTGGAATCGCCCAGTCGCATATCTGGAATTCGGGGTATGGCTCTAACGCTATGCTGGACAGTCTGTTTGCGGTAAAATATATTATGGAGGACGGCATAGTTCCGTCAGATTATACACGTATTGGCAGTAATGAAAGCGGGGCCTGTTCCTATGAAAATCCGTATGCGCTGCCTATCGCATATGCGGCGCCGTGCGTTAATGTATCGCCTGATATTAATTATGGCGACCCATTTACGAACCAGAATACGTTTCTCAATACTATTGCGGGAACGGACGGGGAATACTTTACTGCATATGAATACAACACCTTGTCAGACGGTGCGGGATGGAGTTATACATTTACCGCGGATTCAGACAATCCGGTTTACCTGTATATGTTCCCGGATAATGGCTCGTGGGCGGATGTATATGTGAATAATTCATGGGTCGGCAATTACTTTTCGACAGAAACTACATGCAGCCTGTATCTGGGAAGTTTTCAGCCTGGCGAGGAGGTAGTCGTAAATGTTGTTCCATCGGGGGAAGCCTCTGTCAGATATGCGGTAATTGCAGGTCTTAATATGGATTTGTTACGGGAGACGCTCGGCACTCTGAATGAAAATGGTATGGAGTTAACGGAACATTCGGGCGGTCGCCTGTCGGGTAAAATTACTGTTGGGGACGGACAGAAAATAATCACGTCTATCCCGTATGACGAAGGCTGGACTGTCAAAATAGACGGAAAAAAGGCCGGGGTGGAAAAATTTGCAGATACGTTTTTAGTTATAGATGCAGGCAGCGGGGAACATAGCATTTCATTTCAGTATATATCGCCGGGATTTAAGGCGGGTATGCTGCTGTTTGCCGCAGCCGTTTTATCGGCAGTGATATATTTTGTACCGTTGCGCAAATGGTTATCAGGCGCGCGAAAATAATGTACTCCCGAAGCGCCATGACGGGAAATCAGGCTTGGAGGAATTCTATTGAAAGAAGAAAAAAAATTATGTTCCATCGTTGTTCCATGTTATAATGAGCAGGATGCCGTACCAATATATTATGGGGAAATGTTGAAAATATTTGAAATGATTCCCGAGCTTGACTTTGAATTTGTCTTTATAGACGATGGGAGCGCGGATGGTACGTTAAAGATAATTAAGCAACTCAGGGATGAGGACGAACGTGTCCACTATGTATCATTTTCCAGAAATTTTGGAAAAGAGGCTGGAATCTATGCGGGGCTTGAACATGCAAGGGGAGACTATGTCGTAATCATGGATGTGGATTTGCAGGACCCGCCCGAGCTGATATGCGGTATGTATCATACGATAAAGGAAGAAGGATATGACTGCGTCGCTACAAGACGCGTGAACAGAAAGGGAGAACCACCCATACGTTCATTTTTTGCAAGAATGTTCTATAAAATGATAAATAAGATTTCTAAAACGGAAATTGTGGACGGTGCGAGGGATTACCGCTTTATGACCAGGCAGATGGCCGACAGTATAGTATCCATGCATGAGTATAACCGCTTTTCCAAAGGTATATTTGGCTGGGTCGGTTTTAAGACAAAATGGATTGAATATGAAAACATAGAGCGCGTGGCCGGCGAGACAAAATGGAGTTTCTGGAAACTGTTCAATTATTCGCTTGAGGGGATTGCCGCGTTTTCAACAGTACCGTTATCCATAGCGTCGTTTTTCGGCCTGTTATTCTGTATAGTAGCGTTTGTAGGCACAATTTTTATATCTTTGCGCGCTCTGATATTCGGGGACCCGGTTTCGGGCTGGCCTTCCATGGTGTGTATTATAATGTTTTTAGGCGGTATACAGCTTCTTTGTATAGGCATTATCGGAATGTATCTGTCAAAGACGTATCTCGAGTGCAAGAACAGGCCTATCTATATTTCAAAAGAGGAGGCATAGGTTTTAGGTTATGAAAAAAATATGTCTAACGGCACTGGCGTTTTTTTTGACGTGTATGTCAATGCTGTCGGCGTCGTGTGTAAAACCTGATAACGGCCGGGGAGACGGGGAGAGCGGTACCGGTAATGGAAAACTAAGGATTGTTACAACACTGTACGCGCCGTATGATTTTGCATGTCAGATTGCGGGCGGCGAAGCGGACGTCAGTATGCTTTTGTCTCCCGGGGAAGAGAGTCATTCGTACGACCCTACCCCGCAGGATATAATCAGTATCGGCAGCTGTGATTTATTCATATATAACGGCGGTGAGAATGAAAAATGGGTGGACGGAGTTCTCGAGTCGGCTGGAGGCAATGTCAAAGTGCTTCGCATGATGGATGTTGTTGATACTGTATATACCGAGGAGATTGTAGAAGGGATGCAGCCGGATGAACACGGTGACAGCGATGGTAATGGCTCCGGCGCGGATGACGGTGATGCAGCCGGAGGCGGCGCAGCGAAAGATGCAGACGCGGATGCGGAGTTTGATGAACATGTGTGGGCTTCGGTTGACAATGCGATAGCGATAACGCGGGCCATAAAGGATGAAATAGCGGCGATTGACCCGCAAAACGAGGCGCTTTATACGGAAAGGCTTGATTCATATGTCAGGGAGCTGTCGGATGTGCGCGATGCAATTGCGGGAGTTGTGAGTGGTTCGCCGCGAAAGCTTTTGGTATTTGGGGATAGATTTCCGATGCGGTATTTTACCGAGGAATTCGGTCTTGATTACTATGCGGCATTTCCGGGATGTTCCGCGGATACCGAGGCGGATGCGGCTACAATCAAGTTCCTTATCGACAGGATACGGGAAGAGGATATACCGGTTGTGTTAAAAAATGAGATGGGCAGCGGTACGATTGCCGACGCTATCGCGGCTGAAACCGGGGCTGCCGTCCGTACGCTGTATGCCTGCCATAACGTATCAAAGGAAGATTATGATTCCGGCGTCGGATATGTCGGTTTGATGGAAAGGAATCTTGAGACGCTTAAGGAGGCTCTTAACGGATGGCATTGATTACATGCGAAGATGTGGTGCTGGGATATGATGGCGAGATTGTGCTCACCGACATTAACTTCACAATAGAAAGCGGCGATTACTTATGCGTTGTCGGGGAAAACGGCGCGGGAAAGAGCACGCTCATAAAAGGGCTTTTAAAGCTCATCAATCCTATGAGGGGAAATATTGTAATGTCGGATGGACTCGGTGTTTCGGAGATTGGCTATCTGCCGCAGCAGACGGATATCCAGCGTAATTTTCCGGCGAGCATACTGGAGGTTGTCATGTCGGGAACGCTGAACCACATGGGAGCCCGTCCTTTCTACTCCAGAAAGGAGAGGATGGAGGCGCTTGACAAGATAGACCTTATGGGCCTTGGAGGCCTTGAGAGACGCTGTTATCAGGAATTATCCGGCGGGCAGCAGCAACGGGTTCTTCTTGCAAGAGCGCTGTGCGCTACGAGCAGGATGATTCTTCTCGACGAGCCGGCGGCAGGGCTTGACCCTGTTGTGACGGCAGATTTATATGATTTGATAAAAAGAATTAACACGGAAATGAAGATTACCATAGTGATGGTTTCACACGATATGAATGCGGCTTTGCAATATGCAAGCCATATACTCCACCTGTCGCATACCCAGCTTTACTTTGGAAAAACTTCGGATTATGTGAGCAGCGACGCGGCTCTTATCTTAAGGGAAAGGGGTACGAGATGATTCATGCATTGTCAGATATAATTTCATATCCGTTTCTTCTGCGGGCGCTGGTTGTCGGCGTTCTTGTGGCGCTGTGCGCCGCGCTTCTCGGTGTAAGCCTTGTGCTTAAGAGATATTCCATGATTGGCGACGGGCTGTCGCATGTCGGGTTTGGGGCAATGGCTGTCGCCGCGGTGCTTGGGGCGGCTCCGCTTGCGGTTGCGATTCCGGTATGTATCGTGACGGCATTTTTACTGCTTCGCATAAGCGAGAAAAGCAGTATGGGCGGCGACGCGGGCATAGCCGTTGTATCAAGCGGCGCGCTCGCCGTGGGAGTCATGGTGATATCTATGACGACGGGCGTCAATACTGATATCTATAACTATATGTTCGGCAGTATACTGGCGCTCAATAATACAGATACGGTATTGTGCATACTACTGTCGGTTATCGTGATATCGGTATACCTGCTGTTTTATAACAGGATATTCGCCGTAACGTTTGATGAGACATTCGCAAGGGCGACCGGTATAAGGACGAACATATACAATATGATACTCGCAATCCTGACGGCGGTAACTGTCGTCCTGGGTATGAGGATGATGGGGGCTCTGCTCATATCAAGCCTTATTATATTCCCGTCTATGACCGCGATGAGGCTGTGCAGGACATACAAAAGCGTAATCACGGTTTCTGCGGCTGTATCCGTATTCTGTTTTGTCGCCGGCCTTGTGTTTTCATACAGTTATGCGGCGCCTACGGGTGCAAGCATAGTCGTTGTTAATATAATTGTACTTATAGCATCGGTAATAATAAAAAAAATATGGCGTTAAGTCATGCCTTTTCATCCCTAACGCCATGCATCTGTCCCTTCTCGAGCGCAAGAAGGGCTTTTTTTATATTGATTCCCGAGGCATAACCGGTAAGGGAACCGTCGCTTCCGATTACCCTGTGGCAGGGAACCGCGATTGCGATAGGATTTTTGTTGTTTGCCATTCCTACCGCGCGGCAGGCCGCGGGATTACCGATTGCCGCCGCAATTTCCTTGTATGATTTTGTGTGTCCGTAAGGAATTTTGCAAAGCTCTGCCCAAACCTTCTTTTGAAATGCCGTCCCCCGAAGCTCATATGGAAAATCAAATGAAGTCCGCCTGCCGTCAAAATATTCCGAAAGCTGTATGTATACATTTTTGGTTAATTCGTTTCTGGCTCCTCCGACCGCACTGTCGTCGGATCGTTTTAATCCGGTTACAACACCGTTATCGTATTCTATCCGGTACATTCCGAATTTTGTCTGGTATACTGCAAATGATGCCATGACGCCGATTCCCCCTTTGTTAAAGAAAATATGAAATACACCTCTAATTTGCTCATTTTTCCATGAAAAATGGGTTCATATCATTTAGTATAGCAGAAAATACAATTTTGGTAAAAGGATAATTTTGTTAAAAATCTTATATCCTATCCTATTCTTTTTCAGCTTGACATACAGAAGCTTTTAGAATACTATAAAATAGGTTATGAATGTGATTTTGCTAAATTGTTATTTTCTAATAGAAATGAGGACGGATAATGAAAAAAGAACTGGAGAAAACATATAATCCTGCTGATATTGAGGACAGGTTATATTCTAAGTGGGTAGGAAAGAAGTACTTTCATGCTGATGTGGACAAAAGTAAGAAGCCATTTACTATAGTAATGCCGCCTCCAAATATAACGGGTCAGCTGCATATGGGACATGCGCTTGACAATACCCTGCAGGATATTCTTATAAGATTTAAGAGGATGCAGGGCTACAATGCGTTGTGGGTTCCCGGAACGGACCACGCGTCAATTGCTACCGAGGCTAAGATTGTCGAGGCCATGAGAGAAGAAGGTATCGCAAAGGAAGATATAGGAAGGGAAGGTTTTCTGGAGCGTGCGTGGAAATGGAAGGAACAGTACGGCGGAAGAATCGTATCGCAGCTTAAGAAGATGGGTTCGTCCTGCGACTGGGACAGAGAAAGGTTCACGATGGATGAAGGCTGTAACCGCGCGGTTAAAGAGGTGTTCGTAAAGCTGTATGAAAAAGGACTTATTTACCGCGGTGAGAGAATCATCAACTGGTGTCCGCACTGTCTTACGTCCATTTCCGACGCTGAGGTTGAACATGAAGACCAGGCCGGACATTTCTGGCATCTTGAATATAAGCTTGCCGACGGCAGCGGCTCGATACGGCTTGCGACGACGCGTCCCGAGACGCTTCTCGGAGATACTGCCGTTGCGGTTCATCCTAAGGATGAAAGATATGCGGATTACGTAGGCAAGACGGTTATACTCCCTATTGTACACAGGGAAATACCCGTTGTCGCCGACGATTATGTAGATATGGAATTCGGTACGGGAGTTGTTAAGATAACCCCTGCGCATGATCCGAACGACTTTGAAGTAGGACTCAGACATAACCTTCCTGTAATTAATGTTATGACTGACGATGCAAAGATTACGGACGAATATCCTGCTTATGCGGGAATGGATAGATATGAGGCGCGGAAAGCGATAGTTGCCGACCTTGAGAAAGAGGGGGCGCTCGTCAAAGTAGAGGACCATGCGCACAATGTCGGAGTATGTTACAGGTGTGGGACAACCGTGGAGCCGAGGGTTTCAAAGCAGTGGTTCGTTAAGATGAAGCCGCTTGCCGAGCCTGCGATAAAGGCTGTTCAGGATGACGAGACGCAGTTTGTTCCTGAATATTTTGAAAAGACGTATTTCCACTGGCTTGAAAACATACGCGACTGGTGTATTTCGAGACAGCTTTGGTGGGGACACCGGATTCCGGCGTTTTACTGCGACGAATGCGGAGAACTTGTTGTGTCCAAGGAACAAGCGCCCGTGTGTCCGAAGTGCGGTAAAAGCATGAGACAGGACCCGGATACGCTTGATACATGGTTCTCGTCCGCATTATGGCCGTTCTCAACGCTTGGATGGCCTGATAAGACGGAGGAGATGGAATATTTTTACCCTACGAGCACGCTTGTGACCGGATATGACATTATTCCGTTCTGGGTAATGCGGATGATGTTCTCGGGAATAGAACAGGTTGGAAAAGTTCCGTTTGATACGGTTCTTATTCATGGACTTGTGAGGGATTCGCTTGGCCGGAAGATGAGCAAGTCGCTCGGAAACGGAATCGACCCGCTGGAAATAATTGATAAGTACGGCGCGGATGCGCTCAGGTTCACGCTCATTACCGGAAATGCGCCCGGCAATGACATGAGATTCTACAATGAGAGGGTGGAGGCAAGCCGTAACTTTGCCAATAAGGTCTGGAACGCGTCGAGATTCATTATGATGAATCTGACGGACGGGGATGAGATATCCGAAATGCCGGAACTTACGGACGCTGATAAGTGGGTTCTATCGAAAGTAAACGACGTGGTCAGGGACGTAACCTATAACCTTGATAAATACGAGCTCGGTATAGCCGCCGATAAAATATATAATTTTGTATGGGAGGAATTCTGCGACTGGTATATTGAGATGGTGAAGCCGCGTCTGTACAATGACAAAGACAACACAAGGACGGCGGCTCTTTGGACGCTTAAGGAAGTTCTCATAACTGCGCTTAAACTTCTGCACCCGTATATGCCGTTTGTTACGGAGGAGATATATTGTACTCTCATTGATGATGAGGATGCATCCATAATGGTAAGCGACTGGCCGGTATACAGGGATGAATATCATTTTGAAACAGAGGAACAGTCTGTTGAGAGAATAAAAGAGGCTGTCAAGGGAATCAGAAATATGCGCGCCGAGATGAACGTGCCGCCTAGCAGGAAGACGGCGCTCTACGTTGTGTCCGAAAACAGCGGGGTAAGGAGTATATTCGAGGACAGCAAAGTATTTTTTGCAACACTCGGATATGCGGGCGAGGTAAACGTACAGAAAGATAAAACCGGCATTGCGGACGACGCCGTGTCAATACTTATACACGAGGCGGCGATATATATTCCATTTGCAGAACTTGTTGACGTTGAAAAGGAGATAGAGCGCCTAGTAAAAGAAAAGGAAAAGCTTTCAAAAGAGCTTGCGCGTTCGGAAAAAATGCTTGGAAATGAAAAGTTCGTATCAAAAGCTCCTAAGGCTAAGATTGAAGAAGAAAAGGCAAAACAGAAGAAATACAGCGATATGATGGAGCAGGTTGTGAATCGACTTGGGCAGCTTTCAAAATAAGTCGTATTCTGCGGCGAACGGTTGTTGCATTTTGAAGTTTTAGTCTGTATTATATGTTTGTGAATTATTAAGGAGGAACGAATGATTAATTTTGATGAAGAGCTTGAGAAATTCCAGCCGATTGCGGATGTCGAACAAGTTGAGGACGCTGTTTTGAATAACAAGTATGAAGATGTAACCGATATTGTCAAGGATTTGATGAAAGAAATGATGTCTGAATAGCGTCGTTAATCTGAGTGGAGGATACGTTGATGAATTGTCCGAGATGTAATGCATCCGTTAATATGCAAATGAACCGCTGCAGCCAGTGTGGACAGTCCATACTTGTGTATAAGAAGGCGGTAAGAATATCAAACAGCCTATACAATGAAGGACTGGAAAAGGCCAGGGTCAGGAACTTGAGCGGGGCGGCGGATACGCTTGAAAGAAGTCTTACATACTATAAGAGTAATGTGAATGCGAGAAATCTGCTTGGCCTTGTGTATTATGAGATGGGAGAGATTGTAGCCGCGCTTACGCAATGGATTCTGAGCAAGAATCTCTGCGGGGAAAACAACGAGGCTGATTATTATATTGATAGTATACAGTCAAATCCCCATGTGCTTGAAAACTGGAGCCTTACGATTAAAAAATATAACGCCGCCCTTCAGTCGGCGAAACAGGGGAATGAAGACCTTGCTATTATACAGCTTAAAAAGGTTGTCAGTATCTCGCCGAATTTTGTGAGAGCGCAGCAGCTGATAGCTCTTATGTATATTATTGTCGGAGACGAGGCGAAGGCGCTCAATCATCTTGTAAAGGCAAGAAAGACCGATTGCGGCAATACGCTTACTAACAGATATATTAACCTTCTTGGGGGAACGAATAAGAATGTCGAAAGCGTTGTAGAAAAAAAAGCGTCTGCACCCGAGCGTAAAGTATTCAAAGGGGACAATAACGTAACGGTCAGCCGGATAGGTTCCTATGAAAAAGAAAAGCCCAGGGCATTTCCATTCATCAACGTCATGATAGGCGTGATAATAGGGCTTTTTGTAGGAATAGGGCTCATTATGCCGACGCTTTCAAACAAATATAATGAAGATAAGGCTTCGGAAGTTACGGATTACGGAGAGAAGATTGCGGAAAGGGACAGCAAGATAAAAAGCCTTGAATATGACAAGGGAAATCTTGAGAACCATATAGCGGAACTGGAGAGGCAGCTCAAAGAAGCCAATGAGGATACCTCGCTTTCGGCCGCCGAAGTTTATCAGAAGATACTTGCAGCTTACAAGCAGTATAACGACGGTGACAAGGCGAAAGCGTTAGCAGCGGTGGCGGATATTGATATGTCGGGAATTGAGGACAGTACCGCAAAAGATATAGTAGATACCATACAGTCGGAAGACGCATCCAATGCGTCGGCCGAAGCGTTTGAAAAGGGACGTACCGCATACAACAGCGGAAAGTATGATGAGGCAAAGGAGCATTTTGACGAGGCGCTGGAGCTTAATAAGGACAATTATGACGCGATTTATTTTTACGGAAGACTGTATCACAGACAGGGAAATAAGGAAAAGGCAGTGGAATACTATAACAGGATTATAGAGGATTATCCTGAATGTTCCAGAGCAAGGGAGGCAAAGACACGCCTTGCGGAACTGGGTGTCAGGGGAGAATAGTTCGGAAATCCTGCCAGGATAAGACAGACGGCATACCGTTCATGTAATTGATGGTATGCCGTTTTTACATATAGAAAACAAAAAATATTTTGCATAAGGAGGTTTGCATGTGGATATAGCTGACGGCAACATGATAATACATGTGGAAAAAGAAGTTGACCATTGTGTGGCTGACAAAATAAAAACCGAATTTGAGAGATACTATTTAAGGGGGCATGTAAAAAACGTAATCTTTGATATGTCCGGAGTTGAGTTCATGGACAGCTCCGGAATAGGGATGATAATGGGGAGATACAGAAAAATGAAATATATAAATGGACAAGTTGTAGTAGCCGCCGTGCCGGAGAATATAGACAGACTTTTGAAAATGTCGGGGGTATATTCCTTCGTCACAAAATATGACAGTATTATAGAGGCGGTAAACAGAATCAATAAGAAGGAGGGGGCATGAATGGATAAGGTATATGAAGCGGCAGTTGAATTTGGAACGGAAGCCGAGAACGAGGGTTTTGCAAGAATGATAGTCGCAGGATTCATCGCTAGGCTTAATCCGACGCTGGAAGAACTGTCAGATATAAGGACGGCGGTGTCAGAGGCCGTGACGAATTCAATAATACACGGATATTGTATGAAGGAGGGAACGATACGCATGGTCTGCAGAATCACAGGCAATGAGTTTGAAGTGACGGTTGAGGACAGGGGAGTAGGAATAGAAAATATAAAAAAGGCTATGGAGCCGTTGTATACGACAAAACCGGAGCTTGAGCGCTCTGGAATGGGATTTGCATTTATGGAGGCATTTATGGATAAAGTAAGCGTGGAATCCACACCGGGCGAGGGAACAACTGTAAGGATGAGTAAAAAAATTGCGAAAGAAGCGGCATTATCTGGGCAAATGGAGAGAGCGGTTGGATTCGACTGAACTTATCAAACTTGCGGGTGAGGGTGACGCCAAGGCGAGAGAGCAGGTTATTGTGGATAATATGGCTTTGGTATGGAGCGTGGTGAAAAGATTTACGAACAGGGGATACGAGCCTGAAGATTTATTTCAGATTGGAAGTATAGGGCTGATGAAGGCAATCGACAGGTTTGATACAAGTTACGATGTAAAACTGTCAACTTACGCCGTACCCATGATTATAGGCGAGATAAAAAGATTCCTGCGAGACGACGGTATGGTTAAAGTCAGCAGGGGAATCAAGGAAAACAGCTGGCGAATCAAACAGGCTACGCAGAAACTTTCGCAGGATATGCACAGAGAGCCGACCATTGAGGAAATTCAAAATGAAACGGGAATATCAAAGGAAGATATTGTGATTGCGACAGAGGCTGACAGGGAAATAGAATCCATATACAGTGAAACCTATCAGGGCAGGGAGGCAGGATGCGACGACGACAAGGAGGCCGTAATCAATCAGATATTTTTAAACGGACTGCTGGAAGGACTGTCAAATGATGAGAGAAATCTTATAGAATTAAGATATTACCAGAACAAAACCCAGGTTCAGGTTGCAAAAGCTATGGGAATAAGCCAGGTTCAGGTTTCAAGAATTGAAAAAAGAGTACTTTTAAAAATGAGAAAAAAAGCGGCGTGTGAATAATATATCCAGCGCCATGCCATACTAAAATATGATGATACGTATATTTTATGTTTGTATTGGTAGTTCATATTTTGTATGGAGGTGTGTATGATGCGCAGGATAGTAGCTATATTTATGGTTGTGATGATAATAGCTGTGGCTATAGTAATGTATATGTACTGGCAGCGCGAGACCACCATGATAATGAAAGGAGTTCTGGTTGACAGCCGGAATGTGGTGGAGAGCGTATTATGAGCACGGAGCTATATATAAAGATAGAGCAGCATGTAAAAGTAAATAAAAAGAAAGTGCTTCTTTCCGATATTGCAAGCGTACACTGTTCGAATCACGATATTGCAAAGGAGCTTTCCCAGCTTATGGTATTGTCCATATCGGGAAGCGAAAACGGCATGTACGCGATGACATTCATAAAAATTGTCGAGCTTGTCCACAGGAAGAGGCAGGATATAACGGTTGTAAACGAGGGAGAGAAAGATTTTATAATAGAATATACCTCCCCTGCAGACGAAAAAATTGGCAAGGGCAAACGTCCTAAAAATACTGTCATGGAATATGCCAAGGCTGCGTTTGTATGTCTTGTGGCGTTTTTTGGCGCGGCATTTACAATCATGACTTTTAATATGGATGTGAGCGTCGCCGATTTGTTTGATAAGCTGTACTTGTGGTTTATGGGAGTTGAAAAAGGCGGCGAACCTTCCATACTGGAGTTGTCGTACTGTGTGGGACTTCCGATAGGAATCATCGTATTCTTCAACCACTTCTCAAGAAAGAAGCTGACAACGGACCCTACTCCGATACATGTTGAAATGAGAAACTATGAAAAACAGATAAACAGCGCTATTATTGAGGATTCTTCAAGGGAGGGAAAGACCATTGATGTATCTTAAAGAGGCAGTAATGGTATTTACCGGGCTTGCAGCGGGCGGAATGGTGGCGGCCGGAACATTTGCTTTTATAGTAATGATTGGAATATTTACAAGGCTCGCGCACAGGACCAGAACTTCCCAGTATACCTCTCTGTTTGAAAATGCGGTAATACTTGGCGGAACTCTCGGAAATATTTTATTTATATATGAAATAAAACTTCCGTTTTATTATATAGGAATCGTACTGTTTGGTTTTTTCTGCGGAATATTTGTGGGATGTCTTGCAATGGCCCTTGCGGAGGTTTTAAAAATATTCCCCGTATTTGTGAAAAGAGTCGGGCTGGTAGAGGGAATACAGTATATAGTATTATCGATAGCGGCCGGAAAATGTCTGGGCGCGGTATTACAGCTTTTTGTGCTGGGCGGTTAAAAATTAGATGCGCACAGACGCATAAGGAATTACGCCGCTTTGCGGCTTCGGCCGGCGCGGTACGCATGGCGGATTTTATCGGACCTGCGTATAGACGTACAGGAATTTGCGGGGAACTATTATATTTGCGGAAGGTGAATCGTATGTTAGAAAGTGAAGAATTTTACAAAAAACTGTACTACAAAGAAAATGACGTTGCACTGCAGGATGTAATGGATGAGAAAGATACCGAAAAACGCAACAAACTGTACGGTGATTATGTTACGGCCATTACTCCAAAGCACAGTACAAAGAAAAACGTGTTTCGGGCGTTTGTTGTGGGAGGTCTTGTGTGCACGCTCGGACAGGGACTTCTGAACCTATATAAATATGCGGGATTCGATAAGGATACCGCGGCCCTGTATGAAACGCTTACGCTCATTTTTATAAGCGCCGTGCTTACGGGATTCGGCCTTTTTGCAAAAATAGCAAAGTACGCCGGGGCCGGAGTGATAGTACCGATAACAGGTTTTGCCAACTCGGTTGCATCTCCTGCCATTGAATTCAAAAAAGAGGGTCAGGTATATGGAATCGGATGTAAAATATTCACCATAGCCGGGCCGGTTATCTTATACGGAGTATTCACAAGCTGTGTATTTGGTATAATATACTGGATATGTACGCTGCTTGGTTGGTGTTGAAATGCCAACATATGATTCAATTGTCAGATAATTAAAACAATTCGACGTTTTATCGTAAACATGTTGTTAATATATTTTTTATAAAAGCATAAAATATGACAAAATAATATACGTTAAGACGGAAACGTAGATTCGGAATATACGTTTGCATCAATTGGTAAAAAAGTGAAATTATTAGTTATTCACGTTTTTAGAGTATAATTTAATGCTGTATTCATAGTTATTCACGAAGTTATCAACGTTATCCACATAAAATGGAGACGTATGTAGTCAAAAATCAATGTCCCACATTATATAAAATAAATATAAATAATATTAAATAAAATAAAAAGCTTGACTTTTGAATTGTAGACACAATTATAATTGAAGATAATAAGATGCAGAGTTTTTTTGATAAAACTGTGTGTTCTTTTGTTGTAAAATAAGTAAAATGTGGTATAATTGCAGTAAGCCGACTGGCCGATTTGGGGAAAAACGGCCGGCGGTTAATACGCTTGAGGGAGTTGGTAAATATGAAGTTTATTATTAGTGGAAAAAATCTTACAGTTACAGAAGGGTTACGGACGGCCGTAACGGAAAAGATAGGAAAACTTGAGAAATATTTTACCGAAGATACAGAGATTCACGTTACGCTTAGCACACAGAAAGAGAGACAGAAGATAGAGGTCACAATACCTATGAAAGGTAATATAGTCCGCGCCGAGCAGGAAAGTAACGATATGTATGTATCGATAGACCTTGTAGAGGAGATAATAGAACGGCAGCTTAGAAAATATAAGACAAAAATCATTGAGAAACAGCAGGCGGCAGTTAACCTTAGCAGGTCGTTTATTGAAGAAGATTACGACGACGAGGAGATTAAGATAATAAGGACGAAGAGATTTGCGGTTAAACCTATGGACGCCGAGGAGGCCTGCGTACAGATGGAACTTCTTGGACACAACTTCTTCGTGTTCAGAAATGCTGACACCGATGAGGTTAACGTAGTATACAAGAGAAAGGAAAATACATACGGGTTAATTGAACCTGAGTGTTAAGCTAATGTGTGTCGGAAAGCAATTTTCAGACACACACTAGGGACAAGCTATAGAATGAACGGCGGAATGCCGTTGCGAATGAAACCGGCGGATGCGTTACATGAAGTACGAGCCCGCCGGTTTCGTAATGTATAAAATATAAATGTAAAACTCGGTCTTGAATTTAGCGGTTCTTGATGTTACAATAGCTTGGGATGTTGTTTCCCGAATATAGGTTATATAATTAGGAGAAAAATAAATGATTTTATCTAAAATGTTTAAAAGCCACAGTGAAAGGGAAGTAAAAAGAATACTTCCGATTGTTGATAAAATAGAAAGCCTTGAGCCGGAGTTTGAAAAATTAACCGACGACGAACTTCGTGCAAAGACGGATGAATTCAAGAAGCGGCTTGCGGACGGGGAGACTTTGGATGATATACTTCCCGAGGCGTACGCTACTGTGCGCGAGGCCGGAAAGCGAGTGCTTAATATGCGCCACTTCAGGGTTCAGCTCATCGGAGGCGTCATTCTCCACCAGGGACGTATAACCGAGATGAGGACGGGAGAAGGAAAGACGCTCGTGGCAACACTGCCGGCGTACCTGAATGCCCTTACGGGCGAAGGCGTCCATGTCGTTACAGTCAATGATTACCTCGCAAAGCGTGACGCTGAGTGGATGGGACAGATTCATACGTTCCTCGGTCTTACTGTAGGCGTAATCCTCAACGACATGAGTAATGACGACAGACGGGCGGCTTATGGCTGCGACATAACCTATGCTACGAACAATGAGCTTGGGTTCGATTATCTTAGGGATAACATGGTTATATATAAAGAAAGACTTGTTCAGCGTGATTTGAATTATGCAATTATCGACGAGGTTGACTCTGTCCTTATCGACGAGGCCAGAACGCCTCTTATAATATCAGGCCAGAGCGGCAAATCAACCAAACTGTATGAAGCGTGCGACATTCTTGCAAAGCAGCTCGAGAAAGGAACTGCAAAAGAGATGAGCAAGATGGATTACATGATGGGTGAGGAAGTGCAGGAATCAGGAGACTTTGTAGTCAATGAAAAGGAAAAGAATGTGACCCTCACCGAGGCGGGCGTCAGAAAGGTAGAGAAGTTTTTCGGACTGCAAAACCTTGCCGACCCTGAGAATCTTGAAGTACAGCATAACGTGGACCTTGCGCTGCGCGCGCATAACCTTATGTTCAGGGACAAGGACTATGTGGTTCAGGAAGACCAGGTGCTCATAGTCGATGAATTTACGGGACGAATTATGCCGGGAAGGAGATTCTCCGACGGTCTTCATCAGGCTATTGAGGCAAAAGAGCACGTAAAAGTAAAAAGGGAGAGTAAGACCCTTGCAACAATAACATTCCAGAACTTCTTTAACAAATATAAAAAGAAGTCGGGAATGACGGGTACGGCGCTTACGGAGGAGAAGGAGTTTCGTGATATATACGGAATGGACGTTGTGGAAGTCCCAACGAATCTTCCGGTACAGCGTATAGACCATAACGACGCCGTATACAAGACTAAGAGGGGCAAGCTTAACGCTGTTGTTAACGAAGTTTGCGAGGCCCATGAAAAGGGACAGCCGGTTCTTGTCGGTACGATAACAATCGAGGCGTCGGAGGAACTCAGCCAGCTTCTAAAGAAAAAGGGAATACCGCATAAGGTGCTCAACGCAAAGTTCCATGAACTTGAGGCTGAGATTATTGCGGACGCAGGACAGCCCGGAGCTGTAACGATTGCGACGAACATGGCCGGACGTGGAACGGATATAAAGCTTGGGGAAGGCGTTAAGGAAGTCGGAGGTCTCAAGATAATAGGTACGGAAAGACACGAGTCCAGACGTATTGACAATCAGCTTCGAGGACGTGCGGGCCGTCAGGGAGACCCAGGTGAATCAAAGTTCTATATCTCGCTGGAGGATGAACTTATGCGCCTGTTCGCATCAGAGAGAATGATGTCTATATTCAATTCGCTCGGAATTGGAGAGGATGAGCAGATAAGCCACAAATCGCTGAGCAATGCGATTGAGAGGGCGCAGAAAAAAATTGAGGGAAACAACTTTGGAATTCGTAAAAACCTGCTTGAGTATGACCAGGTTAACAATGACCAAAGAGAGATTATATACAAAGAGAGAAGAAGGGTGCTTGACGGGGAGAGCATGCGGGATACCATCTACAGAATGATATCCGATATTGTTGAGAATACCGTCAATACCGTTATTGGTGACGACCAGACGTCTGACAACTGGGATTTGAAAGAACTTAACGATATGATTCTGCCGGTTATACCGATGGAGCCGGTAACGCTGACTAAGGAAGAATTGGAAAAGACCAGTAAAAAAGAACTGATGCAGAATCTTAAGGAACGCGCCGTTAAGCTCTATGAGTCCAAAGAGGCGGAATTCCCTGACCCGGAACAGATAAGGGAAGTTGAGAGGGTTATCCTTCTCAGGGTTATTGATAGAAAGTGGATGGACCATATAGACGATATGGACCAGCTCAGACAGGGTATAGGTCTCCAGTCCCTCGGACAGAAAGACCCGCTGCTTGAGTACAAGTTCCAGGGATTTGACATGTTTGATTCTATGACGGACGCTATAATGGAAGATACAATCCGTTCTCTCATGCACGTTAAGATTGAACAAAAGGTTGAGAGAGAGGAAGTTGCGAAGGTTACCGGAACCAATAAGGACGAGTCGGTGAAAAAAGGCCCCGTAAGGAGAGAGGGCAAGAAGATTCAGCCGAACGACCCGTGTCCGTGCGGATCGGGAAGAAAGTATAAGCAGTGTTGTGGAAGAAGGTAACCGAAAGGCATAAGAAAGAACATGCAACGCAAAAAAGGGGATAAGCAGAAAGCAAAAGGAATCATAAGTGAGTTAAGGTAATACTATAACAAATAAAAAGCATTTTGAGATGGGAAGTGATTAAATGGTAGAACTTGATAATTATAAAGTAGTATTAAACGGTTATGAGGGTCCGCTATTAGAAGTGAGGGATTCACTTTGACCTCGCTGGCAAAGAGTTAAGGATTGAAGAACTGCAGCGTATTATGGAGGAACCCGGATTCTGGGATGATGCGGCAAAGTCGCAGGAACTGATGAAAGAGCTGAAATCTCTTCAGTCCGTCGTGGAAGGATTTGAAAAGCTGACGGGAAGGTTTGATGATGTTAAAACTCTTATCGAGATGGGATACGAGGAGGAAGACGCCTCTCTTATTCCTGAGATTGAGGAGGAGCTTAATGCATTCGTAAAGGAATTTACAGAGCTTAGGCTTACAACGCTTCTCTCCGGGGAGTATGACAAAGACAACGCGATACTTACGCTTCATGCCGGCGCAGGCGGCACGGAAAGCTGTGACTGGGCGAGTATGCTGTTCAGGATGTATCAGCGGTGGGCCGATAAAAAGGGTTATGGCGTTGAGATACTTGATTCGCTTGACGGCGATGAGGCGGGATTAAAATCAGTCACTATGCAGATTAACGGAGAGAACGCATACGGATATCTCAAATCTGAAAAAGGCGTCCACAGGCTTGTGAGAATCTCGCCGTTCAATGCCGCCGGAAAAAGACAGACGTCGTTCGTATCGTGTGACGTAATGCCTGATATAGAGGAAGATATTGATATCGAAATAGCTGACGATGATATTAGAATCGATACGTACCGGTCGAGCGGAGCAGGCGGACAGCATATTAACAAAACGTCGTCCGCCATACGTATTACACATTATCCGACGGGAATTGTCGTTCAATGCCAGAATGAAAGATCACAGCATATGAACAAGGATAAGGCAATGCAGATGCTCAAGGCAAAGCTGTATATTTTAAAGCAGCAGGAGAATCAGGCTTTGCAGGATGATATACGCGGGGACGTCACAGAGATTGGCTGGGGCAACCAGATACGTTCATATGTAATGCAGCCATACACTATGGTCAAGGATCACAGGACGAATGAGGAGACCGGAAATGTGAATGCTGTTATGGACGGAGACATAGATTTATTTATTAACGGATATTTGAAATGGATTAACACGGAAAAACGGGATTAAGGACAGCGCGCTTCAGGAGGGATTACAATGGAGATAGTTATATTTCGCCTTAACGGACAGGCGTACGGAATGGAAATTGATTTTCTTGAGGGTATAGAGGAGCTGGACAATGTCACGCCGGTTGCCAGGGCTCCGAAGTTTATTTCGGGGATTGTCAATGTGCGCGGGGAAATTGTGCCGGTATTTGACCTTGAAGAAAAATTCATGCTTGAACATTCGGATTTGCAAAAGAAATATCTTCTTGTAAGACTTGACAGGGCCGCGGTCTGCCTTGCCGTCGACGAGGTTGACGGAATGAAAACATTCGATGATGGCGACGTGATTGACATGCCGGAAATGTTTACTGAGGAAACCGACTATTTTACAAAGGTGATTAATCTCGGAAATAAAGGGCTTGCGCTTGTTATCGCGCCTGATATGCTGATACCTTGCGGCGAGCAGGATGATATATCAGAGTTCGTGTCTAAGGAAACGCAGGCTTAACCCCCGGTTATTTGGAACAGGATGTGAAATCAGGCGCGGGAAACGATTTGGCGGATGTTTCCTTAAAATTGAGCAAAACGATTGGAGGATATATTATGAGTAAAGTTGCAGTAATGGGTTATGGAACTATTGGTTCGGGAGTTGTCGAAGTGCTTGCCTCTAACAGCGGGGTTATAGCAGAGAGGACCGGGGAAGCGGTGGAGATAAAGTATGTGCTCGACCTCAGGGATTTTCCGGGAAGTCCTGTTGAAAATCTTCTTATCAAGGACTATAAGAAAATAGTCGACGACCCCGAGATTGAAATAGTTGTCGAGACAATGGGCGGCGTTAATCCTGCATATATGTTCGTCAAAGAATGTCTTGAAAACGGTAAAAGCGTATGTACATCAAACAAAGAGCTTGTTGCCAGCCATGGCGCGGAGCTTATTGCAATTGCAAAGGATAAGAACGTAAACTTCTTATTTGAGGCAAGCGTTGGAGGCGGAATACCTATTATTCGTCCGATTAACCAGTCTCTTACTGCGGAGGTAATTGAGGAGATTACCGGAATACTCAATGGTACGACGAACTTTATTCTTACAAAGATGCGGGACGCCGGCGCAGATTTTGAAGATGTTTTGAAGGAAGCGCAGGAACTCGGTTATGCGGAGCGCAATCCGGAAGCGGATGTTGAAGGTTATGACGCGTGCAGGAAGATAGCAATCCTTACATCGCTTGCATACGGAAAACAAGTTGACTATAACGATATCTACACAGAGGGTATAACAAAAATAACGGCTGCGGATTTCAAATATGCAAAAAAAATGAACTCGACCATCAAACTTGTCGGAAGAAGCAAGATGGAGGATGGAAAAGTTTCGGCAATGGTATCGCCGGTGCTTGTAAAGCAGGGACATCCGCTGTATACGGTTGACGACGTATTTAACGGAATATTTGTAAAAGGGAATATGCTTGGAGATTCCATGTTTTATGGCAAAGGAGCCGGCAAGCTTCCTACAGCGAGCGCAGTTGTCGCGGACGTAATAGAGGCGGCAAGGAACAAGGGAAGCAATATAAAAGTTTTATGGGACAGTGAAAAGCTTGCGCTGCAGGATTATAAGGATGTTAAAAATAAGTTCTTCGTCAGGGTAAAGGAGACTCCGTCTATTGTTGATGAAGTAAACGCCAATTTCGGACAGATAGTTCCGCTTGATATAGGAATTGAGGGTGAATGCGCATTTTTGACCGATTCTATCACCGAGAGGGAATTCGAGTCAAAGATTGCGAATGTTCCTGAATTGATAACGAGAATAAGGGTTATGTAGAGAGGTGTATGTAGCGTTATGAAATATGTTGTTGTCCTTGGGGATGGAATGGCGGACCGTCCCATAGAGGAGATTGGCGGCAAAACTCCGCTTGAATATGCGGACACCCCCGTTATGGATAAGCTTGCGGCGATGTCCGAGGTGGGGCTTTCAGCTAACATTCCGTCCGGTATGAAGCCCGGCAGCGATACGGCCAACCTCGCGGTACTTGGGTATAACCCTGAGAAATATTACACTGGAAGGTCCCCGCTCGAGGCTCTCAGCATAGGCGTCGATATGGAAGATACGGACATAGCTATACGATGTAATATTGTCACACTGTCAGATGACGACAAGCCGTACGAGGAAAAGACGATTATAGATCACAGTTCCGGGGAGATATCTACCAGGGAGGCGGCGCAGCTTATTGAGGCCGTTAAGGGAGAGCTTCAGGATGATATATTCCAGTATTATGTCGGCACAAGCTACAGGCATCTTACTATATGGAAAAAAGGAACAGTCAGAGAGCTTACGCCGCCTCACGATATACTGGGAAAGGTTATCGGCGGCTATCTGCCCGAAGATGATAAATTAAGGGAGTTCATGAAACGCTCGTATGATATTCTTAATATGCACCCAATTAATATAGAGAGGGCTAAAAAAGGATTAAACAAAGCGAATTCCATCTGGTTCTGGGGAGCGGGAACAAAACCCGCGCTGGATTCTTTTGAAGAAAAATACGGTAAAAAGGGCGCCATGATATCGGCGGTCGATTTGCTAAAAGGCATTGCCGTTGGTACGGGAATGACTAATATTATAGTCGACGGCGCAGACGGAACGCTTGATACAAACTATGAGGGAAAAGCCTGCGCGGCTGTCAAAGCGGTTGTCGAGGACGGTTTTGATTATGTATACGTTCATGTGGAAGCGCCTGACGAGATGGGACACCAGGGCAGCCTTGGTAACAAACTCAAAGCAATTGAATATCTTGACAGCAGGGTTATAAAACCAATCTATGAAAAACTTACGGAATCAGGCATGGATTTCAGGATGCTTATACTTCCCGACCACCCGACGCCGATTGCCGTTCGTACGCATACAAGCGACCCTGTTCCTTATATGATGTATGACAGCACGAATCAATTGAACCATGATATAACGTACAATGAAAGACAGGCAAAAGAGACTGGCAGGATATTTGAAAAGGGATATGAACTTATGTCTTATTTTATAATCTCTTGACAATGCGAATTAATAATGTTTTACTTGTAGATATTTAAATAGATTTATGTGATAGCAGGAGGCTGAATTATGCTCGTAGTTAAAAAGTTTGGAGGCACGTCGGTAGCGGACAGGGACAGAATATTCAATGTCGCGAGACGATGTGTGGAAGAATACAAGAAAGGCAATCAGGTTGTAGTCGTTTTATCCGCAATGGGTAAGCAGACGGACGTGCTCATTGACATGGCGAAGCACATAAGCGACAATCCGCCAAAGAGAGAGATGGATATGCTGTTTACAACGGGTGAGCAGACTTCCGTTGCGCTTGCCGCAATGGCGGTAAAAGAACTTGGTGTTCCGGCAATCTCGCTCAACGCGTTTCAGGTGCCGATGGAGACGACGCGTGTTTACGGCAATGCGAGGCTTACTAAGATAGATTGTGAAAGAATAAGATACGAACTTTCCAATAACAAAATTGTATTCGTTACCGGATTTCAGGGGATTAACCGCTACGGCGACTACACTACCCTTGGACGCGGCGGCTCCGATACTACGGCAGTTGCCCTTGCCGCAGTACTGCATGCGGACGCCTGCGAGATATATACTGACGTTGACGGCGTATATACGGCCGACCCGAGGATTGTTAAGAATGCCCGCAAAATGGATGAGATAACGTATGACGAAATGCTTGAGCTTGCAAGCTTTGGCGCGGGAGTGCTTCACAACAGGTCGGTGGAGATGGCCAAAAAATATGGTGTACAGCTTGTTGTACGTTCAAGTTTAAATGAAAATGAGGGAACAGTCGTTAAGGAGGATGTTGAAATGGAAAAAATGCTCGTCAGTGGAGTTGCTTGTGATAAGAATGTTACGCAGATTGCGTTATTGGGACTTAAGGATAAACCGGGAGTGGCATTTAAGCTGTTCCATCACCTTGCAAACCATAATGTTAACGTAGATATGATTCTTCAGTCGGTAGGAAGGGACGGCACTAAGGATATAAGCTTTACCGTAACCGAGGACATGACAGACACCGCAATTGAAACGATTAAGAGACACGAGGGAAAGAGCCTGGAATATCAGGAACTTAATATCACGAGAGACGTTGCGAAGGTATCCGTTGTAGGAGCCGGTATGATGAGCAATGCGGGCGTCGCAGCCAAGATGTTCGAGGCGATATATGACGCAAACATTAACATAATGCAGATATCTACCTCGGAAATCAGGGTGACTGTACTTATTGATGAGAAATATTCAGACAGGGCGCTTAATGCTGTCCATGACGCGTTTGGCCTAGCTGAATAGATGGAAATGGAGTAATATATGGTTGCTGATTCAGTAATGATAGCCATGATATTTACGGCGATTATGTCGGGCGCGGCGGTTGTGGCGCCTTTTGCCGTTATATATTTTATGGCGAGGAAAAAAGAGACGGGAACCCTGTCTTCCTTTGGACTTGGCCTTCTGGCGTATTTTTGGTCGCAATACCTCCTTCCTATACCCATTTTATTATTACTGACAAAAATGGGATGGTTTATGAAGGTATATGAGACGGACAATCTGTATGTAGTATATTTATTAATAACCGCGCTGCTTCTTTCGTCTCTTGCGTCGCTTGGCAGGGTATGGTGCATATGGCTTATGAACAGAAAGGTTCCGTCGCTTTATCGTGCGATGAGCTCGGCTGTCGGTTTCGCGTCATTTAAGGCGGTGAGCGTGCTGGCTTCCTATCTCAGTTATTATAATTATATTAAGATATTCAACACGCAGGGCAGGGATGAACTTATGAAAGTACTTACTGCCAGCGGCGCCGTGAACAGTGAAAATGCGGCGTCGATGATTGACAATCTCACGCAGGCAGGCGCGTTTGACGCAGCAATGCAGGGAGTCAATGTTTTTATGTCGCTGCTTGTCGAGATAGCCCTTATAATTATCATTTACGAAGGATATGTAAGGAAGAAAACCGTGATCGCTACAGTTATAAGCGGTGCGGCGGGATTTGCATACTCGTTTTTCGGAATGCTAATCAATGCGCTCGGTTCTGATGAGATGGGACATGTCGTCGGCGAAAATTCGGTGGCTCTGTTATACGACGCATATGTGTTTGCATGCGCACTGGCGGCGGCCTGGATTATAGTCAATGCGTTTAACAGATATAAGCGCGTACTCGCCGAAGGACCTTACGCGCTCGCCTATTTTGAGAGGAAGGATAAGAAAAAAAGCGAAAAAGACAAATAGTGAAAGTAAAACTAAACATTTTTTAACAGCTTTTTCAGAAAGCGTGCGGTTTTATCCACAAACCGCACATGCCTCTTAATAAACGCCGTTGTTTTTGCGTGGATTTCAAAATAATAAAACCATGTAATAATAAAAAGCGATACGTACATGACACTGTCACAAAAAAATGCCAGTGTCATTTTATATCTTATAAAAGCCCACTCATTGTAGATACGCACAGTATTTATTACGATAAATATAACAGGTATGAGCGTTTTGTAAAATAAATCAATCAGATTCAGAACAATCGGATAATCTGTCAGGTAGTTATCGCTTTCCCGAAGAAATAGTTTGCTGTTCACAGAAAGCGTCTTTGATTCCTTTATTGCATCCTGCATCAAGGACTCCATCGCCGCTTCCAGGCTGCCGATATATGAATACTGCCGTTCTATGTAAAATACATCCTGTATATAGCGAATCATTACATATATTATTAATATCCACAATAAGGTCTGCAATATGGTATTTCCAAATGTCAATGTAATATCCAATTGGCTGTTAATACTGTCAATAATAAGATTCAATACCTGTTCGGGCCTGATTAGCAATAGGAAAGAAAACGCCTCTAATATACAGAGTATGATAAAACTTTTATTTCGCCTTTGCTGGGCTTGTCTGCTCAATTGATAGGTTTCCCTGTAGTGGTCATATACTATATTGATTGCAGACTGCTTGTCATTTTCTAAAGATTTTTCTATAGAATAACATTTTTTTCTTTTTTTATTTTTTTTATTTTTATTATTTTTTTTACCCATATTGTACCGCCGTCCTTTCAAAAGGAAGATAAGGTGTCCCGCGTTATTTTTGACTTTATTTTTGATTTTAGCTTTTGGCGTTTCATCTTTCGAATCCGTTTTTTTATATCTCCCATTATGATGCCGGAACGAAACGAGTTTGCCGCCACTTTGGACAGCCGTGTGCCGTTATATGCAGCTTCTTTGGCATCCTCGTATAAAATCTGGCGCGCCGTTTGCAGATATTCGATATTGCCGCCGTCAAAACATCCTAATTCGTAATAAAGCAGGGCTAACGCGCCATGCGATTGTTTTAAGCCGTAATTTTCCCATAATTTTTCATGGAGCGATAAACTCCTTTCGTAAAATTCCTTTGCCTTGCCGGGAACGCCGTGTTCTTTTTCCAGTTTACCAATAAGCAGACAGAGGCTGGCGTAATTCTGCATATCATGTATTGTCATTCGTGATTCTGATATTGTGGACTCATATATGGAGAGAGCGAACATATAGTACTCATATGCAAGGGCAAAGTCGCCGTCTTTTGCTGAAATCTTCCCCATATTCTGGTTGCTTGCCGCAAGAGAAAGCCAGTCGGTCAGCGAAGCGCCCGATTGTAGTGTAATGTTCCTGCTGAGAGTGAGGCCTTTATAATAGTAGTTTTTTGCGCTGGAAATGTCATTTTGCAGCTCGCGAAGATAGCCCATACGTCCGTATATCTCCACAAACATCTGCGTATCCTCGCTTTCCCCCGTTTTTGTTACAATTTCACTGGCAATGGAATAATCTTTTTGCAGATATTCCCATGCCTCACGGTACCGTCCCATTTTCTGACATGCGCTGCACAGGCCGTAATAGGCAGTCTGTAACGCGCGCTGTCTGTTCAGTTCGGTGAAGCCTTCGCCTGCAGGAAGCGACTCTATAGAACGCGCCTTATCATAATATTGGTATGCGGATTCGTATTCTCCCGCAGCCAGATAGAGACTGCCCAGTGAATTGTACATAGCTAAACGGACGTCTTCGCTGCAGTGATGGCGGCCGTTGTCCGCCATGGTTATTTCGTCTATTCTCAGATAGGCGTCTTCCGCCGCGGCCAGGCTGCCGCAGAGATGATGGCAGCAGGAGGCGTAATCAATAAGCGCGGACAGGTATTCGTTAAAGCCGTTGTCCGGGTCGGCAAAATATTCCTGCTCTCTCGCAACAGCAATTTTTCTATACCAGTTTGCGGCGGTATCGTAATTTTGGGCGACGCCCTCGCCTAAGACGAACATTTCCGCCAGCTTTTCCATGGCTTCCAAAAGCCCGGCCCCGGCTGACGAGGTAATGAATTCCACGGCGAGCGTCTTGTTCACTTCCGTATCGATGCCTGATAAATACGCCAGTCCTATTAAATAATTTTTCCGGGGTTCGGTAAGGCTGTCTTCTTTTACGTATTCCTGCAGGTGACTGCGCAGCGCCGCCGACAGGGCGGGCGTGTTTTTCGCGTCTACGCATTTTGGAATTCCCTCGTATGCGGCCGCAAGCTCCCCGTAATCGGTTTCCGTCATTTCGACGGGCAGGAGCGGTTTTTTATATTTTACGGCCAGCGGGTATTCCGTCGTCATTACATAATTATCTTCGTTAATAAGATTAGGGGTGACAACCATCGCAAATAGCTCGCAGTTTTCAAGCGATTCTATAATGGATTCATCAAAGTTTTCTCCGGCAGTCAGAAACTCGTCGTACCATATGGCGGTACTTTTGCAAAAATCACAATTGTGTATCAGGCGCATAAGCTGTTCTGCATATTCCTTATCCGCTTTCCTGTAACTCAAAAAAATATGCGCGTCGAAAGCGGCGCGAACTTCATTTAACAGTTCGCCGCCGATTAGAACGGAGGAAAGATACTTTTCAAGTTTTTCTTCATAAGACAGGCCGGGTGTAACGGTATCATTTTCCATTAAATACTGTATATTGCCGCATATTTCATTAAACAGCACGTCGATGCCTTCTTCCTGCATGAGCGGCAGTACCGGAATATGCTGTTTGGCTGCATAAAGAAATTCCGCATCGCGCGAACGGTTATGTTCCGTCAGATAGAGACTGGTGACGGGGATGACAATCAGCTGTATCTGCGAAAGATTATTCAGGAATGAATCGATATCTTCCGGCTCGCAGGACTTGTCGTCGTACCAGATAACGCAGTCTTCCATGTTTAGAATTTCATCGGTTATTTTATCAAAGTATGTTTCAAAATCAGCGGGGTGGCAGGAAAAATAAACTCTTGGCTTTCCCTGCGGTTTGGAATTCCCGCGCGTTATGTATTTTAGTTCCATGGCGTCTCCCGTCCCTGCATTTTGCAGTAAGTGTAAAAGGAATTTCGTGGAATTCCCATAAGAATAGTCTAGCATAAATCTGGAAATTAGCAAGATAAATTTAAGGCATAATTAAGCGCATAATTAAGCTCGAAATATTCTTTGCATTAAAAGGGTATTCGTGCTATAATTGCTTGAAATACTCTCTGGGAAGTATGGCGGCGGGATAATACGTTTTTGTATGTCAGGAGGAAAGGTTTGGGGGAAAATATAAGATTTAATATAAAACTGGCAGATGTTCCTATTGGTATCTCTGCCTTATATAATTCAACAAAACTATTTTGCCGGGAATATTTGACGGATGAGAAACCTGCTTGTAAAGTTTGTGTAGAATATTCCGATATAGTATTTGAAAAAGAAAAGTCCGCAATGCAGGATGAGCGTAATGGCGTGAGTGTACGGCGGTTTTCGGACAATTACCTGGAGACGCTTGCAGTGTACAGAAAGATTGCGGAAGAGCTGACAGATTGGGGAATTCTTTTGTTTCATGGTTCGGCGGTTGCGGTGGATGGCGAGGCCTATCTTTTCACGGCTAAGAGCGGCGTTGGAAAGAGTACGCATACGCGGATATGGAGAGAAACCTTCGGCAGCCGTGCGGTAATGGTTAACGACGATAAGCCGCTGCTAAGGATTACGGATGGCGGAGTGACCGTATATGGCACACCATGGGACGGGAAGCATCATTTGAGTAATAATATTGCGGTTCCCCTGAAAGCGGTATGCATTCTGGAACGCGGCAGTGAAAACAGGATTCGTAAAATTACGCGCAGGGAGGCCTGGCCGTTTCTTATGCAGCAAACCTACCGCCCGGCGTGTTCGGATAAGCTGGAGCAGGTTATGCGCCTGACGGAACAGATAACTTCAAAAGCCGGATTGTACCGGCTTGCATGTAATATGGAAGCGCAGGCCGCCGTGACGGCTTATGAAGGTATGAAGTGAGTATTCATACCTTAATGTTGAATTGCTAATTATTGAGTATTCTTACGTTAATACTGGTTATTGTATATTGTCCTGTGATATACAGATAATATATATAGGAGTATTGCGTACCCATGGATAAATAGTTAAGATATATGCACTCTGCATATATAATTTGGAGGTTTTGTATAGATGAAACTGCGGAAAGATTTCATCACCCATGAAAGTGACGGTGAGCAGATTATGGTTGCGGGAAGCACGTCCGTATTTTCGGGTATGGTGCGAAGCAACCGCACGGCGGCATTTATTGTTAACTGTCTTAAGGAAGAGACTACGCAGGCAGAGATTGTAGATGCAATGGCTGCAAAATATGACGCTCCGCGGGAAGTGATTGAGGCGGACGTCAATAAGATAATTGAAAAACTTAACTCTATCGGGGCTATAGAATGATAGTTTGTATGAGCGGCAGGTAAGAAGTCCGCGGCTGAGGACGGATGGTGGGACTATGGATGGATGATAAAAAGACCTTTGAGGAAGAAATCAGTGAAAGCGGCAGGCTTGTGTATACGAATGTTGGCACAAGCATGATGCCGCTGCTAAGGCAGAACAGGGATTTGATGATTATTCGTAAGCCTGACGGGCGCTGCCAGAGATACGACGTTCCCCTATATAAGCGCAATGACGGGAAATATGTCCTGCATCGTATCTTGAAAGTAAATAATGACAGCTATGTACTCTGCGGGGATAACTGCCGGCGCAGGGAATACGGAATTACCGACCGCCAGATTATCGGCGTGCTTTCCGCCGTAGTGCGGGATGGCAGGACGATTCCGGTTTCGGACTGGAGATATAGGGTATACGCCCATATATGGTGTGATTTTTTCTATATCAGGGTTATAATCCTCTGGCTGAAAGAGATATACGGCCGGCTAAAAAGGAAGCTTAAGCGATGAAAAAGAAAATAAACCGTTCCGCGTTACAGTGGCTGAATGGCGTGGCCGGAAAGATTAGAATACACATCCTGATACTGTTGGCCGTACAGTCCGTGCTGTCGGTCTGCGGTGTGGCATACGCAATGATACTGCGGGAACTGGTAAATGAGGCTGTGGCTGGAAACGCGGATGGATTTGCTGTGGCGGCCATGGCTTTTGCGGGAGTAATGATTGTACAGATTGCGCTGCGGGCAGTCTATCGCTTTTTGGAGGAATTCACGCGTTCCGCTTCCGAAAACCGTTTGAAAAAGCGGCTTTTTGAATCTTTGCTGTATAAGGATTACGCATATGTGTCATGCGTGAATTCAGGTGAATGGATGAACCGGCTGACGTCCGATACGGTTGTAGTAGCGGACGGAATGGCTCAGATTCTTCCCGGCGTGGCGGGAATGGCTGTTAAGATTGTGGGCGCACTGGCCGCAATACTGTATATTGAGCCGGTGTTTATCATAATACTTGTTCCCGGAGGGGCTATCTTGATTATTATGGCCTACATTTTCAGGAAAGCCCTTAAGAAATTGCATAAGAAGATACAGGAGGCGGACGGGAGTCTCAGAATATTTTTTCAGGAGCGTCTTGGCGCAATGATGATTGTCCGTTCTTTCGCGCAGGAGGCTTCGACGGCGGAACGCGCGGAGGAACTTATGAAAGAACACCGCGCGGCCAAGATGAGAAGGAATCATTTTTCTAATATATGTAACATCGGTTTCGGAGCCGCAATGAACGGAGCTTATGTGTTAGGAGCTGTTTTTTGCGGGTACGGCATACTAAGAGATACTATGAGTTATGGAAATCTGACTGCCGTAATGCAGCTTATCGGTCAGATACAGAATCCTTTTGCTAATATTACGGGATATCTGCCAAAGTTTTATGCGATGATAGCAAGCGCGGAGCGTCTCATGGAGGCGGAATATCTGCCTGACAGCGTCATACATGAAACGGCGGGGACGAATAGTATGAATGATGAGTATGAAATAACAGAGGCAGGTTGCAGCGGCGAAGATGAAAGTCCAGAGCATGTGTTTTACAGGGAGCGTCTGCATAGAATCTGTGTGGAAAACGTATCCTTTACTTACAGACCTCCGGTACAGTCGGGTGTTCTGGAAGATAATCTGCCGGACGGGCAGTCAATGCCTGCAGTGCTCTCGGGTCTTTGCTTAGAGATATGTAAGGGAGAGTATGTTGCATTTACCGGACATTCCGGATGCGGCAAGAGCACCGTTCTCAAGCTGCTTATGGGCTTGTATCATCCGGATGGCGGGGGGGTGTACCTTGTTTCGGATGCGGGGAAACTTCCTCTTACGCTCAGACAGCGGCGGCTTTTTGCATACGTTCCGCAGGGGAACCAGCTTATGTCCGGTACGATTCGCGAGATTATAGCATTCGGCAATCCGGGTATGATGCAGGAGGAAGAACGGCTTTGGCGGGCATTGAAAATTGCATGCGCCGATGGCTTTGTCAGACAGTTAGAACAGGGTGTTGACACTTTGCTTGGCGAACGCGGCACGGGTCTTTCGGAAGGGCAGATGCAGCGTATTGCAATTGCGCGGGCGGTATTTTCGGACAACCCGGTTTTACTGCTCGATGAGGCGACTAGCGCGCTCGACGAGGCTCTTGAGATAAGGCTTCTTGCTAATCTCAAGGCAATGACTGATAAGACGGTCATTATAGTAACCCACAGGATGGCGGCGCTGTCGATATGCGACAAAGAGATAAAGTTTGGATAAATTATAGTGTTTGGCGATAATTAGGGAAAGGTGAGGGCGTGCAGTATGGGTAAGGAGCAGAGGACGGATAATAAAAAGATGCCCGCGGCAGCGTGGGATCTGTTGTATCTTGCGGCCTGCGCCCTGCATGACCGCGCTCCGGAGGAAGACAGGGTCGCTTTGATGGATTTGGATAGGCTGTGCAGGATGGGCGTGTTCCATAATATGGCTGCCATGATATGTATGCCGTTGGAAAGAACGGAATCTTTCAAGTCTGCAGACGCATCCACAGTGCAGAAATGGACTATGGAGAAGGGAAAGGCGATACGTAAGAACATGCTTCTCGACGCGTCAAGGGAACAGGTCCTTACGGCAATGGAAGCGGCGGGAATCTGGTATATGCCCCTGAAGGGGAGCGTGCTGCAGTATATGTATCCGTGTTATGGAATGCGCCAGAACGGCGATGTGGACATTCTCTATGACGTGTCCTGCCACAAAAAGCTCAGGCGGGTAATGGAGAATTTGGGGTTTCGGACAGAGGAGCTCAACAAAAAATATCACGACGTATTCGTGAAGCCGACGGCGGGATGTTTTGAGATGCACGGCAGACTCTTTGACAAAGCTTCCCCGACGTTATGTCAATATTACAGGGGAGTGCGCGACAGGCTGATTGTGGACGAAGGGTTGGAATACGGAAGGCATTTTAGCGACGAGGACTTCTATATCTACATGATTGCCCACATGTACCGGCATTACTTAAACGCCGGCGCGGGATTCCGATACCTGGCCGACATATATGTGTATATATGGAAAAAGGGGGATGCGTTAGACTGGAATTACGTGACAAGTGAGGCGGATAAGCTTGGGATGGCCTCGTTTGAGGCAAAAATGAGGGCTTTGAGCCGGAAAATATTTGGAGAGAACGCGCTGTCAAATCCGCCGGCGCTTACGGAAAAGGAAAAGACCCTGCTGGCTGATTTTGCATTGTCGGGAGTATATGGAACATCGAAAGGGCTTGTGGAGAGGAAAATGCAGGAGATGCATATAGACGGAGGGACGCCCGGCGCAGCAGTAAGAAGAAGATATATAGTAAGAAGGCTGTTTCCGGACATGGATTGGTATCGCAGACATAAGCCGTTCCTTGCAAAGCATAAGGTATGCATTCCGTTTTTTCTTGTTTACCGTGTGTTCAGACAGCTGTTTCGTTACAGAAAAAGTCTCAAAACGGAACTTGGCGCATTGCGCGATATCGGCGGGAAATAGATGGAAATAAACTGTCTATTTCATAATTGGCTTGCATATAGTAACCGAAGATGATATAATTACGAAACTATCCGGATATGTGGAAAACAGCGGAGCACGCGCACATGGGAAAACGGCCGCGCAGGAACGGCGGAGCGGGGGATTGACGAAAAGCAAGATTTACGCAATCGCTGGAAGAAATGGAATAAAGTGTGTGCGGCGGTGTTGTTGACAATAAGATAGCCGGGTGCTATAATTTAGGGTATATAAGTGTGTTTTGAAAAAAATATGCTTTTATATATATTTTGAAAATATATTTTGCAAAATAATTTTATCTGCAAAATTATGTTTTGTTAAAGTGTGTTCAATGCCGGGAGTCCGGCGAGACGGCGTTTTGCCGTAGTGTATTTAACGAAAGCATGTTTCTGCGGCTTATGTATGGGAACAAATGGGTGGGAAGGTTTTTTGTTTCCATACATTGCTGCAGAAGCGGCAATGAAAGTGGCAGTTATATGACAATGGGCAATTACCATTTATATGGATATACTGAGAGGAGGGCAGAAGCATCCATGACATTATGAAGTGATTTGCTGGGAACCATATGGATTCATATTCTGCAAGGGAAAGTTTACATGCCTTTGTGGAAGGTTGGAACTGCAAACGTAATGTGCCATTGTGTGTTTCATGGATTATTGCAAGATTCATGAGAGACACTCCACAAGGTCTTGTGAATGTCTCTGAGAAGTCATGGCAAAGTCCATTTCATACCCTATAAGCCCCTTGTTTGGGCGCGCCGCCGGGATTTGCAGTCCGGCAGAGGGTTTGTACGACTGTCACATATTATACATGAAAGGAGTTTTATACACTATGAAGCAAAAGAAGTTGAAACGCTTGTTGAGCCTGACGCTTAGCGCGGCAATGGTAGTGTCGCTTATTTCGGGACCGTCCAACGCGAGAGCGGCAGAAGGCACAGAAACAGGCGGCCAGACGACTGAACAGGCTGTTACTGTCGGAAAGGGCGGCGATTACGCTACTTTGGACGCTGCTGTTAAAGCCGGCGCTAAGAAGATTGAGCTGAAAGAAAACGTACAGCTTACCGAGAATCTGGAAGGCGTGGCCATTGATACAAAGGGTTACCTGATTACGATTCCGGATACGGCTGAAAATGTTGTATTCGATCAAGGAACTAGGATTATTAACGAAGTTCCAGTAGAGGAAGCTGGGTTTACCGACATGGCAAAGAACCATACCATGCTCCTGGTAAACGGTAATCTTACTATGAACGGCGGCCTCTATGAGAGCGCAGGCGTAGATATGCTCAAGGTTACCGGTACGGTAACAGCTAAGGGCTCTATATTTGACTGTACCGCAACTAAGGAGCAGGCAGCTGCAAAAGGTTATTATGACGGCGCCGCATTCATTGATGTAGATGGCGCGGGAGCGAAGTTTACTATGACTTACGGTAGCATTGATGCCAACGTTGGTAACGATACCGACTGCGGAATGTATGGTATATACATATGGAACGGAGGAGAAGTGGAACTGGGTAATGCCGATGGCACAGGCCCGTCCGTAACCAGTAAGTTCGCTGCAGTAGCCATGAACGCTACGACCGCGCCTGGAAGGATTACCATTAAGGGTGGTGAATATACCAGCACGCTGGTATGCAGCGGCGAGAATATTATTAAATTTAACTCGGTGCTTTACCTTCCGGCAAGCGCTACTGTAGATATAAGCGGCGGAACATTTACAGCTTCTGATTCTACAAGCAGCGATATGCATGTTATCTCAATACCATATGACAAGACACAGTATGGTACTGTAAGGCTTAATCTGAAGATTAGCGGCGGAACTTTTAAGACAGGTGGTAATAACGGTTCAGTATTCTACTATCCGAACAAGGCTAGTGAAAGCAACAAGACTAAGGTTTCAGTAACCGGAGGAAAGTTCTCTTCTGATATATCAAAAGAATTGAACGAAGGCTCTGTTGCTGCCGGAAAAGCTCTTATTGCGGATGCGGATGGAGACGGCCTGTACAAGGTTGGAGAACCGGTTAGTTTCAGTGTAAACGGCAAGAAATTTTCAAAGCTTCAGGATGCTATTAATGCGTCTAAAGATGCTGGTAATAGTGAAGTTCAGTTACTGGATAACATTGAACTTGCAGGCAGTTATGACTTTACTGGTGTGACTATTGACACAAAAGGTTATATGGTTACGGTTCCGGATGGTCAGGAGCTTGTTCTGACAGGAGGAACTACAGGCGTTATTAAGAATACTGTAGCAGCTGAAGACAGTGGTGGAATTGCATGGTCAGATAATGCTGAAAATCACACGATATTCGATGTGAGAGGAACATTGACAATTGATGGCGGTAAATACCAGACAAAGGGCGTTGCCATGATGATGGTAGCCGGCATATCAACAATTAAAGGCGGCGCTGTACTTGAGTGTAATGCACAGACAAGTGAAATGTCTACGTCAAACAATACAAGTTATGACGGCGCGTCATTGATTAGTGTGACGGGTACAAGCGGTAAGCTTACAGTACTTGACGCAACAATTAATGCAAACGTAGGTAATGCCCAGAAGACAGACGGTATGTATGGTATCTACGTTAACCTTGGCGGAACATTGGTATTAGGAGACGGTACAAAGAACCCTTCAATTTCAAGTATGTTTGCTCCGATTGCCATGAACGGAAGTACGGCTCCTGGCAAGATTACGATTAACGGCGGAACATATTCAAGTGAAGTATGTTGTAATACTGATACTATCAAGAAATTCAACGCAGTACTTTACCTCCCGGCCAATGCGGATGTGACAATTAACGACGGTACATTTGAGGCAAAAGGAACTACTGGCGAGCAGCATGTAATTTCTATACCTTACAAAAAGGTTCCGGGAACCGATAATGACCCTGTAAAATTGAACCTGAATATCAATGGAGGAACATTCAATGTAGGTAACGGTTCTGACAGCAAGATATTCTATGACGGTGAGACTGATAGTACACTTACAGGAATCAATGTCAATGTCAGAGGAGGTTCATTTGATAAGGAACCTCAGCATGTTTCAGGCTGCAGCCCGGCAGAGCAGCAGGATGGAAGATATGTAATTGTACCAAAAGAACATTCTATAAAATGGGTTTCGGAAAAAGCGGCAACTTGTTGGGAAGAAGGCGTGATTGGTCATTATGAGTGTGTGAATTGTCACCAGATGTATGAGGATAAGACCGGCGCTGATATGCTGACGGGAGATGTTGTTATTCCTAAACAACAGCATTACGGAACAACTGTTGAGGCAACACCGGAAGGTACGGATGCATGCGAGAATGATATTATTGCAAAGGCATACGTTAAGTGCCCTAATTGTGGATTGTGTTATGATAGCTTAAGTGAGCTTGAGTTGGATGCAAACGGAATAAGTGGCAAAAAAGAATCAACATACGTGACGCCTGCTACAGGCCACAGCTATGCTGTAGATAACATTTCGATTGATACAACAGAATTCAATGCTGCGAACTATGCCTATGGTGAGGCTAATGGCGTAACAGCAAAGGTTACATGTTCTAATAATGCAGAGCATGTTATAGAAGCTTCTGAGAATAACATTTCTGTTATTATAAAAGAAGGTGACCCAAAGAGTAACTGTGCACAGGAAAAGAAATATAAACTTGATGTAACGGTTACGATTAATACACCTAGCGGTAAGCTGTCAAAGACATTTACAGAGCAGGAAGTAACCATTCCGGCAGGAAAGCATACTGTAAGTAGTGTTGAAGCAAACTGGGATAATTTTGATATTAAGAACTTTGCATCAGGTCAAGATAACGGAGTGACTGTGACGGCCGTTTGTGATAAGTGTGGAGAGGAACTTACGGCTGCTTCCGAGAATCCGGTTGTTGTGACATATGCCGGTACAGGCGAGTTTGATGCATCAAGTCTTTCATGTCAGAACGCTTATCCGTTCAAGGCAGTATTTGCGTTTGCTGATACGGAAGGAACTGTAGAGGCGGAGAAATCAATTACTCCGGCTCATGAATTGACTAAGCAGCAAGGATACATGGCTGCTACATGTACGAAGGAAGGACACAAGGCAACATATAGTTGTTCAACCTGTAACAGACTGTTTTTGGGCGAAGATTCAACAGAACCTGTAGAAGAAGCAGATACAATTATTCCAATGCGACCACATACTTTTGAGTCAGGCAGCGTGAAGTTCAGCTGGGAGAAAGACGCAGAAGGTAAGGACACTGATAAGGCGCAGATGGAGATTACATGTAAAGAGTGTAATAATAAAGTTACGATTGGTAATATTGAAGCACCTGCGGATGCGAATAATCCAACACCTGAATGTGGTAAAACTGTTACATTGAAATATAACGCTTCATATGATTTTTCAAAAGACGGCGTTGTTACAGAGACGGTTGACGGTAACGTAGAACTTAGCTATGATACTTCGAAAGTAACTGCAGACTCAAAGTCAACCAAGTATACTGCTGTACTGGAGAAAGTTGTAGAGCAGAAACATAATCTTAGCGGCGCTAATGTAAAAGTACAGTGGGCAGATGCAACAGCTGGTGATACTGAAGAAACAGTTCATGATTACAGTAAGGGTGTAATAGTTACTATCACATGCGCGAACGAAGGATGTGACAAGGTACTGAAAGTCAAGAGTCCGGCAATGATTATAGACGAAGGCTCTACCATGTTGGATGGTGATGACGACTCTGTTGTATATTCAATGCCTCAGGTTGTTATTACAAAAGCGGACAGTGAAAAGAATAAGACCGCTTCCTGTGCAGAAAAAGGCTATGCCGTATATGATGTTGTTGTAAAATATCGTGATGGCACCAAGAATATATGTGATGTTAATGCAGTGCCTGAAAAGATTGAGACGGCAACGGCTATAGATCCTAACGCTCATAACTGGACGGAGCCGGCATGGACATGGACAGAACAGGTGGATGCTGTTTCCGGCGGAGCATTAACGGTAGAGTATACTCAGGATGGAAAAACATATAATATTCCTGATTATAAAGTACAGGCAGAATATTATTGTGCGAATGAAGGCTGTACTACTAATAGTGTACAGAATAAGACAACTATTGAGACAGACGTAAGCACACTGTTGTCTGCACCGGCGGAGCAGGAAGAACCTTATATTGAGTTTGTATCGAATCCGAACCATAGAGAAGGAAGCTGTACAATAAGTACAAGGACTGAATATGTGGCTCAGATTCATGCAGGAGAGACTACGATTGGTAATCCGAATACAAAGGTATATACCAAAGAAGGACCTGGACATAAGGAGACTACTGTATTTAACTGGACCTTGAATGAGGCTGACCATGTATATACAAACTTGGCAGTAACAAGAAAGTGTACAGCTTGTGAGGAGCATCCGGACACAAGTGAAGCTAATGATGACGTTTATCCGGTTGTGACTTATGAGTTGCCATTGACAGATGGCACAGAAAATGAAGACGGAGACACAGTGTTCAAGTGGGAAGACACTTATACTCTTCTTGAGCTTGTAAAATCAGGTACGCAGGCTACATGTGATAAGTCGGGTACAATGACATATACAGCTAACCTGTATCAGAAGGGCATGACTAATGTTCGTCTTGCACAGGATATGAGGGTATTAACAAGCGACCAGCTTGGACATCTGAATAAGTGGTATATCAATTGGACGCAGGCTGAGGATGGTACATGGTCTGCTACAAAGACTAAGAAGTGTACCAGAACAGGATGCGACCATGTAGAGGTGCCGGAGGAAAGCGCGTCAGTTAAGAAAGAAGTAACATTAGAAGCTACCTGCAGCGCTACGGGAACAGCTACATGGAGTATTGCTGATAGTGATTTGGTTGGTTCGGATGATATTGCTGAAGAACAGATAATGAGTCAGGAGCAGACCCTTGCTATAGTTGCTGACGCCCATAGTTATGGTGATGCAAAAGTAACTAAGGACGAGGCGGCTGTTGCAGACGGAGCCCTTTCTATTCCAATTACTATTACCCGTACATGTGCACATGATGCGTCGCATACTCAGAAATATGTTTTGAATGCAGCGGTAGTATCTGACCAGGTAACTGGAGCAACTGTTGCTGAGGATGGAATTAAGGTTACAGATTGTTCTAAAGGATATTCTTGGAAATATCAGGTATCTGATGAAGAAAAGACTGCGGTATTCGATGGAATATCTCAAGAAGATATGGCATCATGGAACCTGCCGGAAGGTTGGGACAGCATTGAATATAGCGTAGAGGAAGCGACAGGTTCAGCTAACCATAACCTGAGATACGTAAAGGCGGAAACAACGACTTCTTGTATTGAACCGGCTAAACCGGCTCATTATGCATGCGACAGGTGCGGCAGATTCTATAAGGACAGCAAATGTTCTGCCGAGTACACTGCAGAGCAGGTTGCAGGAGTTGCAAAAGGACATTTGTATGGTACTCCTACATTCTCATGGAAGGCAGGAGAAGAGGGAACGACAGTTTTGGCAACATTTGAGTGTGAGCGTAAAGATTGTCAGGAAGGCGACCCGGGACATAAGTACACTGCCGAAGCCGTAATGGACAATGATTTCAATGTCCAGGGACAGGAAGCACGTTGTACATCCTGTGACCCTGTAGAAGTTCCTGATGAAAACCGTACGCTTGAACCTGGTGAAGGTTACAAGTGGGTTCTTGCCAGAACTACAGTGAACGATGTGGAAAACAAGAAGTATTTCTCAGGAGGAGAGCAGACAGAAGCAGGTATGGCTTATGAAGGTATGCTCTATCAGGTATTGCCTGCCGTACCACATTCTTATGTAGGCGGCAAATGTAAATGGTGCGGTATTGAAGGCGGAATAACCGTAATCTTCTATGGTTATGACAATAAAACAGAAGTAGGCCGTACGGATATTAATCCATTGGCTGTTCCGGAAGCTGCTGATATACAATTGGCTGCCGGCGCTAACAAGTTTGGATATGTATTCAAGGGATGGTCTATGGAACAAGGTGCAACTGAAGCAACAGCGGATATTGCAGCTGCTATTAAAGCCAAAGCGGATGAATTGGCAGCAACAGAGAATAAGACAGGAAATATAAATGTATATTCTGTATATGAGTTAGAAGCTGCCAAGACAGGAAATGTAACAGTACAATATGTAGATGCGAGCGGAAATACTGTTGCTGATGAAGTTACAGCACAACCTGAAGTAGGAAGTAAGTATCAGGCAAATGCAGAGGCAGAAGTTACGGTAGGAAGCAGCACACTCTACTTCTCACACTGGGAGAGAGACGGTGAAAACATCGGTTCTGCACTGCCATATGAGTTTGTTGTTTTGACTGAGACTCCAATAACACTGAAAGCTGTTTATGTTTCTGTTAAGCCGGGTTCAGTTAAACCTACGATTGCTATTACTGAAATATACACTACTGATACAGCGGACGGAAATAATAAGCTTTCGTTCTCTTCAACTATGAACCTTCCAGAAGGTGAAGATTATACTGTAGTTGAAATGGGTATGTTGTATAGCGCTAAGGAGATACAGGAAGAGCAGATGACAATAGCAACTCTGGGACAGACAGTAAATGGCACAGTTCTGCCACATAAACAGTTTAAATTTACTTCTGTAGGTGTAACCAGCGTATTTACAATGAAGGTTACAAATAATCTTGACAGGACTTTGTGGGCAAGACCATATATGGTAGTTACTGATCCGGAAGGAAATCAGGAAACAATCTACGGCTCTATGAAGTCAAGCAGTTATAATGACTGCAAGAGTAAATAATGATAAGATGGTTATGTCCGTGATACGACATGTCGTCTGAATCAGGAAAGGTGGTGGATATACATGGAGAAGTATGAAGCCCCTGACATGGAGGTAATTGTCTTCTATGCAGAGGATATTATTACAACAAGTATACCTGAAGGAGAAGTAAACCCATTTGCATAATATATGCTATTAGGTGGATTAATTCTTTGTTGTAATATGTCAGGTGTATATGGCATCTGACAACGGTATAACTTAAACAGGGTGAACACATTACGTGTTCACCCTGTTTTGAGTATATCGGTTTTTTGGGTTTTGCTGCTAATTAAAAGAAACATTGAGGAGGAGGTTATTACAATATGAAGTTCAATCACGGACATTGGTTAAAAGAAAAGGGAATGGAGTGCCTTTCGCCGGCTGAAATATATGATACATGTTATGAACAGGATGGCACGGTGTTAAAGATATGCGCGCCTGTAAGGAAAATATATAACAGGGGGTGTACGCTTAATGTGCCGGTTATAACGGTAAGGATAAGTATTCCGGCTCCGGGGGTATTTACGGTAAAGCTAACACACTTTGAGGGACAGACCGGGTATGTGCCGGCATTTGATGTAAATGCAAACCCTGCAAAACTTGAGGCAGAGTCGGTTGAAGGTAACACTGTTATCGAGAACGACGGCGCAAAGCTTGTTATAAAAAATGATATGACATTGGAATTTTACCAGAAGGAACGATATCTTACGCGAATAAAGCCGGGCGATATCATGTATGTGAGAGAGGACGGACGGGGCGAGGCGTACATATCTTGGCAAGACGTTAACTATATGTGCGCAGCAACGAACTTATCGGTTGACGAACACATATACGGTCTGGGGGAAAGATTTACCGCGTTTGTTAAAAACGGGCAGGTTGTCGAGATGTGGAATGACGACGGGGGAACGTCGACGCAGCTCTCCTATAAAAATGTTCCGTTTTATATGTCAGACAGAGGGTACGGCGTATTCGTAAATAATACCGGAAGAGTAGAATACGAGGTTGGAAGCGAGCTTGCGCAGAGAGTCCAGTTTTCCGTCCAGGGCGAAAGCCTTGAATTTTCCGTCATATGCGGGGATGAGAATGCGTATGGCCGCATGAAGGATGTGCTGGTAAAATATACGGGGCTTATCGGAAGACCTCCCATACTTCCGGCGTGGTCGTTCGGCCTTTGGCTGTCGACCTCATTTACTACGGATTATGATGAAAACACGGTAATGAGCTTCATTGACGAGATGGAGAGAAGAGAGATACCGCTCAGCGTATTTCATTTTGACTGCTTTTGGATGAAAGGTATGAGCTGGTGCAATTTTAAGTGGGATGACAAGGTGTTTGGCGAACCCGAGGCGATGCTTGCAAGGATTAAGGCGAAAGGGCTTAAGGTCTGCGTATGGATTAATCCATACATTGCGCAGAATTCGGAATTGTTTGCCTGCGGAAGAGATAACGGATATTTTATAAAGAAGAAAAACGGAGACATCTGGCAGTGGGATATGTGGCAGCCGGGGATGGCTGTGGTTGATTTTACGAATGAGGATGCGGTAAGGTGGTATCAGGACTGTCTGCGGAAACTCTTAGACATGGGCGTGGACTGTTTTAAGACAGACTTCGGCGAGCAGATTCCGACGGAGGGCGTATGCTATCATAATGGGGCGGACCCGGTACTTATGCACAATTATTATTCATATCTGTATAATGAGGCAGTGTATAATGTAATATTGGAGGAAAAGGGAGCCGAAGAGGCAATTTTGTTTGCAAGGAGCGGAACCGCCGGGGGACAGAAATTCCCCGTACACTGGGGCGGCGACAGCATATCCGATTATGAATCAATGGAGGAGAGCTTAAGGGGAGGCCTTTCACTGACAATGTCCGGCTACAGTTTTTGGAGCCATGATATAGGCGGATTTGAGGATACTTCGACGGAGGATGTGTACAAAAGATGGGTGGCTTTCGGGCTTATGTCTTCCCATTCGAGGATGCACGGAAGCGGCTCTTACAGGGTGCCCTGGAATTACGGTGAGGACGCGGTGCTGACCGCAAAGACATTTGTACGCCTTAAAAACAGGCTTATGCCGTATATATACGGGCTTGCCGTCGAAGCGCATAATACGGGACTGCCGCTCATGCGAAGCATGATTCTTGAATATCCTGACGATAAGATGTGCGCGTACACGGACAAGCAGTATATGCTTGGCGGAGACATACTGGTTGCCCCGGTATTTAACGATAAGTCGCAGGCCGACGTCTATCTTCCGGAGGGGAGATGGGTCAATTATTTTTCAAATGAAGTGTACGACGGAAAAGCATGGATTACGCTTAAAAGTATTCCGTACACCGAAATTCCATGCTTTGTCAGGGAAGGCGCGGTCACCCCGCACGGAACGATTGACGGGAGGCCGGACTACGATTATATTAATAATTGCGAGTTACATGTATATATGCCGCAGGATGGAATGGATAAAACCGTGACGCTGTATAATCCGTTTTCGGGAGAGCGAAAGGAAGTACATGTAACATGCTCTAACGGGAAGGCGGACAATGACGCCGGAATTCGGATGCATATGATTGACGGGGCACCGCGTCAGGAAGAAAATGATCAATAAGTTTTAAAAATCTGAAAGGAGAACGCACACTATGTATCACGATGCCGATATGGAGAAATGGATTGAGAATAAAATAAGCGCCATGACGCTCGATGAAAAGATTGGATTCATTCACGGCGCGGCGTTATTCAAGAATAAAGGGATTGACAGGCTTGGAATACAGCCGCTTGTAATGTCTGACGGGCCGTGCGGGGTGAGATTTGACCATAAGGACGACGAGTGGGTTCAGGTTGACGAACCTATGTGTTATGTGTCATGGCTGCCGTCCGGCGCGGCGATGGCGTCCACGTGGAATGAGGATATAGCCGCGCGCCTTGGCGAGGTTCTTGGAAACGAGGCGTGCGGGCGCGGAAAGCAGGTTATTCTTGCGCCCGGAATCAATATAGTGCGCACGCCGCTGTGCGGGCGCAATTTTGAATATATGAGCGAGGACCCTTGTCTGGCGGGTAAGATGGCGGCCGCTGAGATTCAGGGCGTGCAGAGTCAGAACGTCGCCGTCTGTGTCAAGCATTTTGCGCTCAACAACCAGGAGAAAGAGCGCATGAAAGTTGACGTGCGCGTTGATGAGAGGACGCTGCATGAACTCTATCTTCCGGCATTTAAGACGGCCGTGGAGGAGGGCGGGGCTTATTCGGTCATGTGCTCCTATAACAAGATAAACGGACTGTATGCAAGCGAAAATCCGAAACTATTGAACGATATATTAAAAGAACAATGGGGATACGACGGGGTCGTCATATCCGACTGGGGAGCCGTACACAGCACGGCTGCAGTAGCGCTTGCCGGCACGGACCTTGAGATGAGCGTGACGAATAATTTTGACGAATACTTCTTTGCCGACGCTCTGAAGGAAGCCGTGCGTGCCGGTGATATCGCGGAGGACGTTATAGACGACAAGGTAGCGCGTATTCTGCGGCTGCAGAAACGAATCAGGCTGTACGACGGCGAGAGGAATAAGGGAGGATATAATCTTCCTGAACACCATACTGTGATGCTTGACGCGGCCCGCGAGGGGGTTGTGCTTTTAAAGAATGAGAGAGGCATTCTGCCGCTTAACGCTGATAAATGTGAGACAATCGCAGTCATAGGAGACGCGGCCGTAAGAAAGCTTGCCCACGGCGGCGGAAGCTCCGAGATAAAACCGTTGTTTGAGATTACCCCGCTCATGGGAATTAATATGGTGACCGGCAGCAGGACGGTCGTAAAATATGCGAAAGGCTATTATGTCGACAACGAGGAACATGTTGTCGGCGAGGTTGACTGGCAGGCAAACAGCCTTGACGCGCCTGCCGACAGAACAGGAGACACAGCCGGCGTGCAGGGTGAGGGAAATGACAATGAAGCATCCGGAACGGATCAGGCAGATAACGATAACTCTGGCTGTGTTGATAAGATTAGCTGTGAGGAAAAGCCAGGCTGTGCTGATAAGATTAGCAACGGGGAGGAGACAGGAAGTATCGAAAAGCTCCGCAGACAGTACCTTGAGGAGGCGGTTGCCCTTGCAAGGGAGTGCGACGCGGTTATATACGTCGGAGGACTTAACCGGGCTTACGATACGGAAGGGTTTGACAGGACGTCGTATGAGCTGCCATATAAGCAGGCGGAAGTAATAAACGCATTGCTCGCGGCTAATCCGAATACTGTAGTTTCAATCCTGTCTGGCTCTGCAGTTGACATGTCGGCTTTTGAAAAAAATGCGCCGGCAATTTTATGGAACAGCATGAACGGTATGCAGGCAGGTCTTGCGCTTGCCGAAGTAATATTTGGCGACGTCAATCCGTCCGGAAAGCTGCCCGTATCATTTCCTTTCAGACTTTCAGACTGCCCTGCGCACGGCATAGGCGAATATCCCGGAACATACGATGGGGACGGTGGTATAACGTGTTCGTATTCCGAGGGAATATACGTCGGTTACAGGCATTATTCAACCCGCAATATCGACGTGCTGTTTCCGTTCGGACACGGGCTGTCGTACACGACATTTGAATATGGCAATATCAAAGCAGTAAAATGTAAAGATGAGGACGCTTTCGAGGTGACGTTTGAGATTACCAATACGGGCTCCGTGTTTGGAAAAGAGACTGCTGAAGTCTATGTAAGCGCACATGACCCTGTCATTGACAGGCCCGCGCTTGAGCTGAAAGGATTTAAGAAAGTAGGGCTTGAACCCGGGGAGTGCAGGTCCGTTACGATAAAGCTTGACAGAAATGCATTTGCATATTATTCTGTGTCAGACGGGACGTTCCGGGCCGATTCCGGCAAATATACGATAAGCGCGGGCCGCTCAGTTAAAGATTTGCGGGTTTCATGCGACGTGATTTTGTGAGTGCAGTATGTTATATCCGGTCCGTATGATGTGGAATTCGATTAAAAAGTTTTAAGGAGTGCGTAATTAAAATGAATATAGCAGAACAGATTAAGGACGAGCTTGGTATTCATTTATGGCAGGTGGAGGCTGTAATTGAGCTTATTGACGAGGGAAATACGATACCCTTTATTGCGAGGTACAGAAAGGAAAAGCACGGCTCGCTTGACGACGAGCAGCTGCGTAATCTGAGCGAAAGGCTTACATATATCCGCAATCTGGAAGATAAGAAGAATACTGTTATAGCGTCGATTGAGGAACAGGGGCTCATGACAGACGAATTGCGAAAGAAGATACTTGATGCGAAGACGCAGGTTGTCGTGGACGACCTTTATAGGCCGTACAGGCCTAAGAGGAGAACGAGGGCTACGGTGGCAAAAGAAAAGGGACTTGAGGGGCTTGCCGATATTATAAGGCTTCAGGTTACGGATAAGGATATAGAGGAGGAAGCAAAGGCGTACATAGATGAGGAAAAGGAAGTGTACACCGTGGACGAGGCGATAGCAGGGGCGTCCGACATAATCGCGGAAGCGATTTCCGACGAGGCCGACTACAGAATAGAGATAAGAAGAATGACAAAGAGGGACGGCGCGCTTGTATCATCCGCAAAGGATATGGAGGAGAAGAGCGTATATGAGAATTACTATGATTTCAGCGAGCCGGTATCGCGTCTGAGCGGATATAAGGTTCTTGCCATAAACCGTGGTGAGAAAGAAAAATTTCTTACCGTCAAAGTCAATATGGAATCTGAGAAGATCGTAAGGTATCTTGCTAAGCAGATGATAGTAAAGGACAATCCCAAAACTACGCCGTACCTTATGGCGGCGATTGAGGACAGCTATGCAAGGCTTATAGCCCCTGCGGTTGAGAGGGAGATAAGGAACGAGCTTACGGAAATGGCGGAGGACGGCGCGATAACCGTATTTGGCAAGAATCTGAAACAACTCCTTATGCAGCCGCCTATAGCAGGAAAGGTTGTTCTTGGATGGGACCCTGCATTTCGTACCGGCTGTAAGCTTTCCGTAGTCGACGAGACCGGAAAGGTGCTTGATACGACGGTTGTATATCCTACTGAGCCTCAGAATAAGGTCGCGGAGACTGAGAAAGTAGTGAAAAACCTTATTAAAAAGTATAATATCACACTTATTTCTGTTGGAAACGGGACGGCGTCAAGGGAGTCTGAGCAGATAATAGTGAACATATTAAAAGATATTCCAGGCGTGTCGTACGTTATAGTAAATGAAGCCGGGGCCTCCGTATACTCCGCAAGCAAGCTTGCCACGGAAGAATTTCCTAATTTTGACGTGGGACAGAGGAGCGCGACTTCTATTGCGAGAAGAATACAGGACCCGCTTGCCGAGCTTGTGAAGATAGAACCGAAGTCTATAGGAGTCGGACAGTACCAGCATGACATGAACCAGAAAAAGCTTGGCGAGGCGCTTGGCGGAGTGGTCGAGGACTGCGTTAACAGCGTAGGCGTCGACGTAAATACGGCTTCCGCGGCTCTGCTCGGCTACGTTTCGGGTATTTCTAAGACAATTGCGAAAAATATAGTGACGTACAGGGAGGATAACGGAAAGTTTTCGAACAGAAAACAGCTTCTTAAAGTTGCAAAGTTAGGGCCAAAGGCTTACGAGCAGTGCGCCGGATTTTTAAGGATATCGGACGGGGATAATCCTCTTGATACGACAAGCGTACATCCGGAATCGTATGAGGCGGCAAAAAAGCTTATAACAAAGCTCGGATTCAGTCTGTCCGAACTTTCGGGCGGACTTACAGGCCTGTCTCTGCTGGCAAAAGACCGCGACAGGCTTGCGGACGAGCTTGCTGTTGGAAAAGAGACGCTGACCGATATTATAAAAGAGCTTGAAAAACCCGGAAGAGACCCGAGGGAGGACCTGCCAAAGCCGGTCTTGCGCACGGACGTGCTCGATATGAAAGACCTTACTGAGGGTATGATTCTGAAAGGAACCGTAAGAAATGTAATTGACTTTGGCGCATTTGTCGACATTGGAGTCCATCAGGACGGATTGGTACATATATCAAAGCTCACAGACAAAAAGTTTGTCAAGCATCCGCTTGAAGTTGTAAGTGTCGGCGATATAGTCGAAGTAAAAGTTATTGGTATAGATATTGAAAAGAAAAGAATACAGCTTAGTATGGTATTGTAAAGTTATATAGTCGGCGGTGGGCCGCCATGTCCAAAGGACATGGGGTAATATAATGATGTGAATATTTAGTATTCATCATCCGGAAGCATTTCAGAATCGTCAGCGGCGTAACCATAATCGCCGGAATCTGTATCCGGCGAATCCGCATATGAGTATTCGGCGTCCGTAAGAAGTCTTGCGGCGGTATCATCTTCTGACAGGTTTGTATCGGAATCGTATGCGGAACCATCGTCGTAAGAATCATCCTGCTCAGCCACGACTGCGTGTTCTAACCGGAGCTTTTCGAGCGTCTGGCAGAATTCGCTGTCGTGGTTGTTCACGATGAAAGGCTCCTTTAGGCTGTATGTGTTTAGCTTTATAACATTACCGCTAAACATGCATACGGTATTCTCATTGCATACCTCGTATGTTCTCTCATATTCATTGATGGCTGACATATCGTATGATTTATTATAGGATGTGTCATATGTCATGATTTTTGCAATAATATGTGACTGTGATGAACTTGTCATATATGTTAACTCCCTTATTATTAGTAATCTGTATATAAGTTAATGTACGCATATAATATGATATATCTTAAGGTGGGCGTATGTCAATACTAACGGTTTCCAAATTTATTATTTTGTCCTTATCCGGCCTTCCTGCCGCCAAAAGCATACAAATGTGCCAAAACCGCTTGAAAAATCGGTCAGTCCCATGAGTGATATATATTATAATCTGGCGCCATAAGGCAATTGCCTGATATATTCCTCCATATATTTCCAGTCCGGTGCGCCGTTTCGGATTACCGGTAAAACAATCGTATCTTTATAATATTTTTTTTCCGTGACCTTTCTTCCATATGCGTATTTATATTTATTAGCCATTAACACAGTCCGCAAATAAATATAGACGTATATCGACGCCTTTTTTTTGTCTTTTAACAACAATGCCTTAGCAGAATCTCCAATGACACAAGGGGTTTCATGATACGCAACATAACCGGATGTTCCGGAACGTGCAACGCTCAGACATTGCTCTGTAATAATTTTATAACCGGATTGTATACAATAATCTTCATCTAATTTGCCTAATACTGCATTATTGTCCGCGCCGCTTTGTATTGCTTCAATCTCTCCCGGAAAACCTGCTATCTCTTCTTTCGTCACACCTTTTCCATTTTGTATGTTAAATATATCTTCTACTTTGAACTCCTCATAAATAACTTTTTTCTTGATTTTTTTTGCTGCTGTTTTTTCTTCCGGTTTCATAAAAACGCGTTGCGGATTGTTCTTAATTTCGTAAGAAAGGTATTCTAATATTGATTTTTCAAAATCATCATCTGTCAATTTCGAAAAATCTGTTTTCATATATGCCTCGCACAACCATTCGTCGGAGTCTTTTACTTTGGCTTTCGTTGATATACCCTCTCTTTCCTCTTTTTCACGATAAAATCGAAGCCACTCCGCTTTTATACTTTCCCATTTTCCAAGCGCATCAATTCTCCCAAGTTTTTTTCTTTTTACAAAACCATCGTCCTTACAATAGCCGAAAAATGTTGATACGGAAGAATCATGAGGTTTTCCTGCTTCCCACACCATTACACAAACATTTGTTGAAGCATTATTTCCATAAAAAATGTCATCCGGCATAGAAAAAACTGCTTTCAAAGTATGCTTGCGCATCAATCGGGCGCGTTCATTTTTAAATTTCGTCCCTATCGCGCAGCTCATTGGGCATACTACCGCTAATTCGCCGCCCTGGCATAAAACGCTTAATCCACGTTCTACAAATTCTAATTCCACATGGTCTTTTTGCGAATAGGGCGGATTAAGTAATCCCTTATTTAAAACAATAGGCTTTCCTTCCGTATCCTTTAGATTTTTAATTTATCGATTGATGTTTTATCAAAACAATCTCCATGTATAATATGTGATTTACCATCTTTCCTTATAATCATATTGGCTAAAGCCAGAGTATGAATATCCGAGTTTTGCTCTATGCCATACAGATTGTTTTTTCTAATATATTCTATCTCTTTATCACTGGCCGCCTGTTTAAACATTATACCCATTGATGTTACTAAAAAGGCTCCGCTCCCACAACAGATATCTACAACTTTCGAGTTCTTGTCAACATTAATAAGTTCCGCCATAAATTCTGTTAGATGCTGCGGTGTCAAAACGATTCCCAGTGAATTGCCATCACCGGATGAATAGCTTATAAATTCATGATAAAACACACCTAGTGCATCTACTGTATTACCAACATAATCCATCATCGGCTTCACTTTCATTTCTAATTGCTGTATGTACCATCTCAACGAGTTATCCTCATGAAGCGGGGTTGCTTTCAATTTTATAACCGAATCAATTTCTTTGAATTTATGTTTTATTTCCTGTATTTTTCTATTATCTATTTCACCATCATCCAATACATTCTCAATTGCTGTACAACAACTGTTCATTAAAGACGAAAAACTTGTTAACTTATCATAATCATTACAAAAATCTTCATCTTGTAACGCCAATAAAATTCCTGCAACAAACAAAGGCTTTAGCTTTTCAGTCATTTTGTTAATCCGTAACGAATTATGCATATTCGCAGCCGTTGACCGTATTGCGTCAAGACTATATGATTTTTTGATTTTCATTTCCCTTTTTACTAATTCTTCTGCATACCGTTCATTCTTTTCCGCCATCGTACAGCCTCCTTTTACAAATGCTTACTCTGTTGGTTATTCTTTTTTATGACCTTGGAAGCCTCTTTGAGTGCCGTTCTTCTGATAAATTCGCTGTATGATGCGTAAGCCTCTATTCTTGCAGCCAGCTTTAGCGTATCCAATTCTTCTTCACTAACTCTTATGCTCATCGAAATCGTTTTGTTCATTCCAGACCCCTCCTATGCGTCACATTATACCATTTGCGTGCAACATTTACAATACAATTCTCCACATTAACGGGGCAATCGCTAAAAATTGTAATTAAAATTGTTTTTTTGAACTGCCCTGACTTGTTGAGGCGAATACATTGAAATTTAGGGTGTTTGCGTGTATAATGTAAATATTGTAAATAATGCGAAAGCATTAAGAGGAAGGAGAATATTTATGAGCAGCGAAAACAAAATTGAGGAAATTAAGAAACTTTGTGAGGAAAAGGATATCCGCATGATTGACTTTAAGATGACGGATATTGACGGACGATGGAGGCATATTACAATTCCGGTTGAGAGGTTTGGAGAGAGTACGTTTACGCAGGGGATTGGGTTTGACGGTTCCAATTACGGATATGCTCCAGTGGAGAAGAGCGATATGGTATTTCTTCCGGACCCTGATACCGCTTATGTAGACCCATTTGCGGCTGTTCCTACACTGACTATGTGCGGGAATGTGTGCACGATAGGAAAAGGAGAGAATAAGCCTTTTGACCAGTATCCTAAAAATGTAAGCCTGCGCGCGGTAGAATATATGAAAGAGACCGGAATTGCCGACAGGATGATTATCGGACCGGAGTTTGAATTTTATCTTTTTGACAGCGCGCGTTATGAGGTTACGCCGGAACAGTGCGGATACAGTATAGATACCAGGCAGGCCGACTGGAACTGCCGGCTGGACACAATGGGCAACAACGGCTACGAGGTGCCTTACCAGGGCGGCTATCACATAGCGGCTCCGCAGGATGTGGGATACGACCTTAGAAGCCGTATGTGCATGATGATGGAAGACTGGGGAATACGTGTGAAGTACCACCACCATGAAGTGGGCGGTCCGGGACAGATGGAGATAGAAGTAGAGCTTGCAGACATGCCTCAGATGGCGGATAATACAATGATTACAAAATATATCATTAAAAATATGGCGGCGCAGGAGGGACAGACCGCGACATTTATGCCAAAGCCTATATATCAGGAGGCCGGCAACGGACTGCATGTACATATGCTTCTTACTAAGGATGGAAAACCTGTATTCTATGACGAAGACGGTTATTCGGGACTGAGCCGCACAGCGCATTATTTTATCGGCGGACTGCTTTCGCATATATCGTCTCTGTGCGCATTTACCAACCCTTCGACGAATTCGTTCAAGCGTCTTGTGCCGGGCTTTGAGGCTCCTGTAACGGTCGGCTATGCTACGTCTAACCGAAGCGCTGTAATAAGAATTCCTGCATACGCTAAGACGCCGGAGGCAAAGCGGTTCGAGCTTCGCAATCCTGATGCGACAGCGAATCCGTATTTTGCTTATTCGGCTATACTTATGGCGGGTCTTGACGGAATCGAGAAGAAGATTGACCCGGCGAAAGAGGGATGGGGACCGTATGATTTCAATCTCTATACATTGTCTGAGGAGGAACAGAAGAAGATAAAGGGACTTCCTAAATCGCTTGGAGAGGCTCTTACCGCACTTGAGAACGACCATGAATATCTCACGAAGGGCGGGGTATTCCCACAGCGTCTTATTGATATATGGATTGACAGGAAGCGCGCGGAGTTAAAGAAGATGGAGCAGATTCCGAATCCGGCAGAGTTCAAGATGTATTACGACCTGTAATGCGAAAATATACGACGTATAATAAGAATCAAACGATTTGATATGAGCTGACATTGGTCGGCCCATATTATTTAAAAAGCGCTCTGCTAAAGATGCGCACTTGCGCGATAAGTAGTTGCTGCATTCGCAACACGCGCCCGGCGCAGTATAATATGCTGCTTACAGTGCACTGTACCCGAAAGCATTATAAAGCTTTCAGGTACAGTGCGCTGTAGGCGGGAATTGTTATATTTCCGTTAAAATCATATTCTCTGTCCGTAATAAGGTCGACGAGCTTGTCGGCGCCTGCGTCAAATGAAACGGACACAGCTTCGGCGTCGGCATTTATGGCGGCGTAGACGCGCTCATGACCGCAGTTGCGCTCAAATACGCAATGTTTATTTTGAAGGACTTTTGAGTAAAAATCTCCGTTGCATAGCGCGTCGCTGTTCTTGTGGGCGTTTGCGAGGATGGATATATACTCTGTGAGTTCATTGCGAAGCGGAAGCGGAAAACAGGCGCGTAAGGCAGGGTCTCCCTCGCTCTTATCAGCTTTTGCGCCCCATTCGCTGCCGTAATATATACATGGAATACCAGGCATGCTAAAGAGCATTGCATAGATTGGCTTTAAATGGTTTTCATTGCTTAAGCTGCTCGCGATACGTGATACGTCGTGGTTGTCGACAAAGCACAAAAGGTGCTTTCCCCTGTAGAGAGTCCAGTTTTCAGGGCCGAACTGTCGAAGCAGCGAGTGGACGATTTCAAACATATTCATAGAATTAAAGCTTGAGTACAGGCCTTTGTAGCATTCGTAATTGGTGCAGCTGTGAAGCATTTCATCATTGACGAACCGGTTGTAATCGCCGTGCAGGAGTTCGCCTATAAGGACAAAATCCGGTTTCAGCTGACTGCAGAAGCCACGGAGCCTTTTTAAAAAGTCCATGTCGAGGCAGTATGCCACATCAAGCCGGAGTCCGTCTATACCAAACGCATTTATCCAATATTTCACTGCGTCAAATATGTGGGATATTACTTCCTCATTTCTCAGATTGAGTTTGACAAGGTCATAATTGCCTTCCCATCCCTCATACCAAAGACCGTCGTTGTAGTTTGAGTTGCCGTTGAAATCTATGAAAAACCAGTCTTTGTAGCGGGAATTATGTCTATTTTCCAGCACGTCCCGAAAAGCAAAAAAACCCCGGCCCACGTGATTAAACACACCGTCGAGTACGACCCGTATGCCATTGTCAGAAAGAGCCGCGCATACCTCCCTGAAGTCGTCGTTTGTGCCGAGTCTTGTATCTATCTTTTTGTAATCTCTCGTGTTATATCCGTGTGTGTCGGATTCAAAGACCGGGGAGAAGTATACCGCGTTGGCGCCGAGCTCTTTTATATGGGGAATCCAGTCCAAAACTTTTGTTATACGGCTTGCCGGTATTCCGTCGTTTTCAAATGGGGCTCCGCAGAAACCGAGGGGGTATATCTGGTAAAATACGCTGTTGTCAGTCCACATAAAATTATCCTCCGAAAATATAAAAGTGTGTATATGTATTATATACTAAATGAATTAAATTTGTATAGGGGTTAAAGGTTAGTATGTTCACATGCGAGCCGTGTGTATGTATTTTTTATTTATTGTGATTGACAATATCATGATATTAAATTAAAGTTTTACTCATAATAATAAAGAATTTTAAACCCGTAACGAACATAATAAGGCGGTGGCAGGATGGTGTATAACAGGGAATACAAATATGACAATATGAAAGCGGTATTAATCTATCTTGTCGTTTTGGGGCATATGCTTAGCAAATTCGCTATTGGAAACGATACGGCAGATATAATATATAAGATAATATTCAGTTTTCATATGCCGGCATTTTTGTTTGTGTCGGGATATTTTGCAAAAAATGATTCTAAAACGGTATTAAAGAGCCTGGTTCCGTTATATCTTCTGTTCCAGATGGTAAATTATCTTGTCGGCTATGCTGTTAAGATACGGGAGGGGACTTTTTCGGTGGATTCAATCAATATTCAGTTTTTTACGCCAAGGTATACGCTTTGGTATCTGCTGGCCTTATTGGTATACCAGCTACTCATTCCGCTTGTCTCCACAGATAACAAACGTCACCGCATAATCATTACAGGCTTGTCGGTGCTGGCGGGAATTCTTATGGGTTATAACGAAGATACGGCTAATTTCATGGGAATGTCAAGGATAGTCTGTTTCTTCCCGTTTTTTCTGATGGGATATTATGAGAGGGATGGAAGATATATTACTGGTATAATCGGAAAACACCGTACAGCTGTCCGGGCGGCCACTGCCGTTTTGTTCTTACTGCTGGTTTTTATAACGGCGAAATACTATAAAGTGATAGATTCTACATGGCTTTGCCACACGGAGAGTTATCACGATACGGACTGTACATGGTATATAAGGATATTAGTTTATTTGGCTGCCGTTCCGGGCATTCTGTTTCTTATGGCGTGGAGTCCCGAAAAAAAGATACCATATATAAGTGTTTTGGGGCAAAATACGCTGTCAGTCTATCTTCTTCATGCGCCGGCCATAGTATATCTTAAGTCTGTTGACAGGCTGCATGTATATGACGGCAACCTGCCGGTCATATTTATTTCATCGCTGTTAATGACAGTATTTTTTTCATGGAAAGGATTTAATAAAATTTTAAGGAGAGTAAGAATATAATCACATTCGTCCATTGTGCCGATAAATATATTAAATAGCATCGAAAAATCAGTGTTATTGAAAATGAATGGTAGCGGTAAAATGCAGTTAAAAGGAGTTAACTGCCGGGTTTGATAATGTGCATGGAGGGGTCACATATGAGCAGTATATCGAATTATGTTAACAGTGCGGCTACGTACGGCAGTTCCGTTAACAGAGCGCCAGGTGAGGAGAATTCATCTTCCGTGAAGAAAACCAAGGTGCGTGGAAAAACAATCGGGGAACCGGAACTCAGCGATAAGGCGTCCAAATATTATGAAGATTTGAAGAAAAAGTATTCAAATATGGATTTTATTCTTGTCAGCAGGGACCAGAAAGAATTTGCCAAGGCTCAGGCAGGCAAATTTGCAAATCCCGGAAAGATGGTTGTCCTTATTGACGAGGATAAGATTGAGAAGATGGCGGAGGACGAAAACTACCGCAAACAGTACGAAGGGATTATTGCAAGAAGCGCCAGCGGAATATCAAAGTTAGGAAACAGTCTTTCGAATATGGGCGCAAAAGTGAAGACGTTTGGAATGAAGCTGAATGATAACGGAACGGCGTCATTTTTTGCAGTATTAAAAAAGGGTTCGGACGCACAGAAAGCACGTATAGAAAAGAAAGCCTCGGAAAAAAGGGAAACCAGGAGAACAGAGGCAAGGAAAGCAAAGAGAAAAGAGCGTGAGGAATGGCTTGAAAAGAGCAGGAATGACAGGGATACAGGAAAAGTACATGATGAAGATACTGTAACAATATCCGCCTCTTCAATTGATGAACTTATTAAGCGGGTTGGCGATTATATGCAGACGTCAACGATTAACGATGTTCAGACAGAGGATGAAAAGCTGGTCGGACGCAACGTGAATTTTACTGCTTAAGGGGGGGATTGGATGAATATATATACAAGCGATACTAATATTAACAATATGGGCGTCGTATCGCCTTTGAGGAGGGTGGAGCGCTCTGAGATACCGGATGAGGTGTATGACAGAATTTCCCGGATTGATAAAGGCTCTGCGGCGTCTCTTGAGATAAGCGATGCGGGAAAAGAGATGGCGGCAAACAGGGTTATCGAGACGACAAGCGTACCGCGTAAGACGTTCACCGGCCTTGTGAGAACCGGGTACGGGGCTATTGACAATAAGATAGTTGACGCGCTTAAAAATGTTGATGATGATGTGCGCCAGTATGCGTATGATATTGTAAGATATGATTTTCTGAGATATTCCAAAGGCGATATGTCCGAGGATGAGAGGCAGGATTTGATTGCACTCGGACTTAAGGAGGCGGAATACATATCGGAAAATTATCTGAGTGGAACTGACGCTGAAGAATTCATGACAGCTATGAAAAAGGTAGCCGGAATTGCGGCAGGCGGAGTGGAAGGAAAAAATGGTCTTATGGATTACGGCCTTCCGCAAAGCAGGAATATGGTTGACAAGGACGGACACACGATACAAACGACAGATACGGTAGGGATGATGAAAGAGTATAGTCCGGAAACGTATAAGAGATATACCCAGCTTTTAGATGAGTTCGGACAGACCGGGGATAAGGATAAGATGATTGCATCCATGAGGCTGATGATTCAGTTCGTCGTCGATACGGCAAAGAGTGACCCGGGTGCGGTTGATCGGTACGAAAAAGGGGTTGCCAGAAAAGTTGACAATTTGTCAGAAAAAGATGTAAGGCATACCTTTGATAATGTTGATACCGCTTCGTCAAAGAGATTTATCAATTCCATCAGGAAGATGCAGAACAATAGTTCCGTGGGACATGGCGTGTCGTTTTCGGGCAGAATTAAGGAAATATTCAGCAGAATGCAGCTTTTGACTAGATAACTATGAAATAACGCGGCATAATAACAGTATGCCGCGGGAGACTGAAAGAGGGGTATGATAGTATGTCATCTGTAAGAACAGTTAACATTAACATTAATGCAAATGAATCGTACAATGTAGCCGATAAGAACGGCAGGCAGGACAATGCCAAGGAAAAAAAGAACGGTAACGTTATTAACGGCGCAAGACTGAATCTTGCGGACAACCTTGTTGCGCAGAAACGTAAGGACGCCATGAATAAGGCGATGCAGACAATCAATAAAACCTTTAATCAGGATATTGAGAGAGACAAGGAGCTGGCCGGAAGACAGGACAGGATTGATGAGCTCAAGAGAATGATAAGAGATGCTCATAACCGTATCAAGGATGCTGATAAAAAACTGGTCGACCTCAAGCAGGAATATGGAATTGATGACGACAGCAGCGAACAGAAGGAACTCGAGCTTTTGATGAAGCGTATCGATTCGGAGAGAGATAATCTGGGAGTAGAATTAACCGAAGAGGAGGTTGACCAGCTTGAGGAGATAGACAAAAAAGGCCTTACGGAGTATCAGCAAAGAGCTCTGCAGGCGTATGAACCAAAGTCGGTTGATAAAAGTCTTATTAAGGATTATGAGAAAGAACTTGACAAAGAAATCAAAAAACTTCAGGCTGCCAAAATTGATGATTTGAAGAAAGCCCCTATGATAAAGTCAAAAAAAGATGCCGACGCTATTCTCGAGGCTGCAAGCAAAGAGATTATAAGCACGCTTGTCAACGAGGCAAAAGATAAAATCGAGGAGAAAGCCGAGGAAGAGAAAGAAAAGGCAGAGGAAGCGAAAGAGGAACAGGAGAGACTCGAGGAACTCCTTAATAAAAAGAAAGAAGAGAAGGATATTACCGAAGAAATTCCTCTTGACGAGTATAGAAAGGCGGACGATATGCGTCAGGAACTTAAGATTATAGTAAAAGACGCGGGATTATCACAGGAGGATATGCTTGGCCTTAAGATTAATCAGAAGGCTTAACTGTACTTGAATTCTTTTTGCGGCTGGCTAGGATACCGCCTATCCGGCCGCTTTCTTTTGCGGTAAGGGAGCGCCATCCGTTATCAAGCACTTTATTGTAAAGTCCGAGTTCTTTTGCAATCTCCCATTTCATAATTTCGTCCGGTGTTGATGCAAGTGAAGGGTCGTTTCTGCGCATTTCTTTTTTTGTAATCTTTCTGACAGTGTTCATAGTCGGTTACCTCGCTTGAATATATCTAATTATAATCTTACCCCATAATAATTTTTTTATTCAGATAAGTTTGTGAAGACGTATATACTGCAAACTATAATTATATATTATGCGCCAGGTATTGTTCTGCATAATGAACGGCTGTGGCGCCGTCGGAAACGGCTGTAACAATCTGGCGCAGCGCTTTTGTACGCACGTCGCCTGCTGCAAACACCCCGTCAATGTTTGTTCTTGTGCTTTCATCGGCGGTAATATAACCGTTTTTATCAAGCTCAACGGCCGTCTTTAAAAAGTCAGTCGCCGGTTTTCTGCCTATACTTACAAATACGCCGTCGCACATTATCTCCGTTATTTTATTAGTAACGGTGTTTTTAACTTTTACGCCGATAAGGTTTTTGCCGTTGGCGCTTTTGTTGTCAGCACTTTTGTTGTCAACACTTTTGTTGTCAGTGCTTTTGCCGTCGGCGGTTTTGCTGCTAAGCGTTTCGCCATCAAGTCTTTCGCCGGTAATAAGTTCTGTTAAGGCGCTGTTCCAGATGAATTCTACGTTTTCTGTTTTTGATAGAGGCTCGTGATATATTTTTGACGCGCGGAGTTTATCTCTGCGATGTACGACATATACTTTCTTTGCAAGATGGGAAAGATATAAAGCGTCTGCAGCCGCCGAGTTTCCTCCGCCTATAACGATAACGGTCTTATCTTTGTAAAATCTGCCGTCGCAGTGGGCACAGTAATGAACGCCCTTGCCGATAAATTCGGACTCTTTTGCAATACCCAGTTCTCTTGGGTTGGCTCCTGAGGCAATAACGACGGTTTTTCCAAAGAAAGTTTTATCAGTAGTTTCTACTTTTTTGATTATTTCCGAAAAGTCGACTGACCTGACGTCCGCATACTCTGTCTTTGCGCCAAAGCGCTCGGCGCCCTGCTGCATCTTTGTTCCGAGTGTATAACCGTCGACGCCCATTTCAAATCCAGGGTAATTATCAATATCTCCTGTCAGCGCCATTTGGCCTCCTGCGGACATTTTCTCTATAACAATAGTATCAAACCCTTCCCTGACGGCGTACAGTGCGGCCGTATAACCCGCAGGACCTCCGCCAATAATAACCATATCGTAAATATGCGGCATTTGTTAAGACTCCCTTTTTGTTTTAGGATGTACGGTTTTCTTAATTGCTATTCACGCGTTTTTATACAGGAGAAGCGCCTACCCCTCGCAATAGCAGACTAAAACATTTTAGCCCTTCTTTTTATTTGGTGGCGGTTTACAACCGGGGGTATCGGCGCTATAATATAAAATTATCAGTTATTATATAATCATTAGGAAAACGCTGAACGTATCAACGTTTCCTTATATAATGCCATCAGAAAGGAAATGATATTATGAAAATAGCGGTAACATATGAAAACGGGGAAGTATTCCAGCATTTTGGACATACGGAGCAGTTTAAAATTTTTGAGGTCGACGGCAAGAATATTGTTGACACACAGATTGTTGACACAAACGGAAGCGGCCACGGCGCTTTGGCAGGAATGCTTGCATCGCTTAGAATTGATACGCTAATATGCGGCGGAATTGGTGCGGGCGCCCAGAATGCCCTGGCTGAAGCCGGAATACAGCTCTACGGCGGTGTGTCCGGAACTGTAGACGAGGCTGTGAACGCGCTTATTTCAGGAACTCTTGAATATAATCCCGACGTTCATTGTAATCATCACGGACATCACGGGGAAGGACATGCGTGTGGTGAGAACAAACATGGCTGTGCAGGGAGCGAAGACAGCTGCCATTAACGTATAGCAGCGTCCGTGTTTTGCTAAAGGGTTTTCCGGAATTTTCATCTGCGTGCCGGCTTCATCAGGCATAGTTGCCGCTGTGCCTGATGAAGCTGCCGTAAGGATTGAAACAGACAACAAAATTCCCCTGCTTTCCCGGGGTTAGGGGCAGGGGAATTTTGTTGTCTGTAGTGTTAAAGGAAAGAGTATTTGGCCAGATTAATCGTCTGCTTCCATTTCAAGGATTTTTCCCGATTCGGCGTGTATTGTGAATTCATATTCAATTCCGTCCGCCAGAATCTCTATCTCATACTCGGGAATACCGTCGTCCGTTTCTAATTTGCATTTTACAACTTGACCGCCCGTTACTTTCGCAAGTGCAATCTCCTGCGCCTTTTTGCCGGAGATGTACCCCTTGCCGCTGTCGGCCTTTTTTGTCAGCTCCCACTCGTATTCTATAAGCTTTCTGCCTTCTGCAAGATATTCAAGCTTATATTTTTTATTTCCTTTTTTGAGGGTAACCTTATATACGGTAAATCCATCGTCAATCTTCTCGGTAAGACTAATGACTGTAGCTTTTTTAACTTTCTTCAGAGCAAGCTTTTTACATTCGTTTTTACTCATTGTTTTATTATTGCCGGACGAATATATGTCATTGTCCTCCCAGCTGTATTTCACTTTCTTTCCGTCCTTTGCACGGTATACAATGTCATATTCCCTTGTACCCTTTAAAAGTGAAATCTCATACACGGCCTGACCGTCTTCATTGTCCAGTTCCGTATCTGTCACAACGGAATTTTTCACTTCATTAAGCGCTTTTTTTTGGGCCTGGTTGACGCTTGTAATCTTTTTGGCGTAAGCGTTACTGTCCGCAAATAAAACGGAAACTGCCATACATGCCAGGATGCACAGTGAAGTAATTGTTTTTTTCATATATGCTGCCTCCCTTGACTAAGTTAATTAAATGGAAATTAATATATTAAAATTCTTTAAGTACAATATAAAATTAACACAAACATTTTTGGTAGTCAATAGAAAAATATTGACAGTTTTATGGCAGTTTTATGTCATACTCATATTATGACCGTTAATTTCCCGCTGAGTATTTAAGACGCTTTCGGTAATGGCTTGGCGGCTCGCCGTACCGTTCGCGGAAACGGCGTGAAAAATAAAAGGAATCGCAGAAGCCTAGTTCATCGCTTATTTCCCTCAACGACAGATCGCTGTCCGTAAGGCGTTTGCATGCGTTACGAAAAACCATATCCTCAATGTAACGGTGTATTGTTTTTCCGGTTTCCTGGCGAAACCTCCTTGCAAGTGTGTTATCGGATATGAACAGGGCGTCGGCAACCTGCTTTGTGCTCATACCGGCGGACAGGTTCGCCTGTATGTAACGCATAGCTTCCTCTGTCAGAGCTGAGTAGGTTATGGGCGTTTCCTGCAATATGTTGTATTGTCGCAGCAGTTTTAAAGTTATGATACGAATCTCCTGCTCCAGTAAAAGAACGTCCTCCCAACGGTTTCCGTTATAGTGCCGATGCATTTTGTCCAAATAATCTTTTTCTAATGCGCATTTTGCTATAAAAGAAAGGCCGTCTGCGAGGTCATAGCCGTTTGGTTTTATGAGATGCAGGTGAAAATACAGCTTTTCCATATAATTGTCGCAGCCGTAATCGAAAGTCAGGCCCGCGGGTACAAAATATGCGTATCCGGGCTCAAGTATTATACGCCTGCCGCCGGTATCTAAATATCCCTGCCCCGATGATATCAGATACAGACGTGAAAACTGGGAGCATATATCGTTTCCGTTCCAACTGTCCTTGTTAAGATATACATATGCGCTCTCTCCAATCTCCATATTCCATCTGTTGATATTTCCTATAATATCTTGGTTTTGTTCGTATTTCATATAGAAATCTCCATATTTTTGGTGCAAAAATTCATGGACTGTGCAAATATTATTTTGTATCATACATAATGACGGAAGCGTCAAAAGGTCTTCCGGCGCTTCCAATGATACGGATTGCTCCGCACTTTGTGTTCACGCAATCCTAAAATACCACAAATCCGCTCATTTTTCGTAGAAAAATAGCTGCTTGTATCACAAGCATAATAAAGAAATCTTGGAAAATCAAGCATGGTTAATGGAAGTAACAAAAAATATAATATTTGGGGAGGATTACAGTATGTATGAGGCAACGTTTGATTCTTTGACAAAATTTGAGTGTCCGGAGTGGTTCCGCAATGTGAAATTTGGCATATGGAGCCACTGGGGACCGCAGTCTGTGCCGATGTGCGGGGACTGGTACGCGAGAAATATGTATATTCAGGGCTCGGAGCAGTACGAATACCATCTGAGGACTTACGGACATCCGTCAAAATTTGGATACAAGGATATATGTAAGCTTTGGAAGGCGGAGAAGTTTGACCCTGAAGCGCTTATGGAGAAGTACTATAAGGCCGGGGCAAGATTTTTTGTAGCGCAGGCGTCGCACCACGACCATTTTTTTAACTTTCAGTCACAGTATAACCGGTTCAATTCCGTCGAGGTTGGGCCGCACAAAGACATATGCGCGCTATGGAAACAGGCGTGTAAAAAGTGGAATATGCCTTTTGGTATGACGGAGCATCTTGGGGCTTCATTTGGCTGGTGGCGCTCAAACAAGGGAGCGGATACATACGGGTCGTACGCCGGCGTCCCTTATGACGGAAATGACCCGGAATATGTGGATTTTTATCATAACAACTATGAACATGTTGCAAAACCCGGCGAACCCGACGAATGGGTCTGGCTTACGGACAACCATGATTTTCAGGAGTACTGGCTCAAGGTCATGAAAGAGATAATTGACAACTATCAGCCGGATTTGCTCTATTCGGACAGTACGCTTCCATTTAACGAATCAGATACGGCTGACGATTACAAATTCAGGTACGGACTTCAGGCCGTCGCGCACCTGTACAATACATCGGAGAAACTGCACGGCAGTAATCAGGCGTTGTATACCCAGAAAAAGCGCTCGGAGGAAATATATCGGGTAGGCGTGCTTGACATTGAGAGAAGCCAGCTATCGGACGTTTCGCCTGTTCCGTGGATGTCCGAGACATGTATCGGGGAGTGGTTTTACAAGAAAACTATGAAGTATAAGACTCCGCGCCATATACTAGACATACTTATAGATACGATTGCAAAGAACGGAACAATGCTTCTTAACATTGTACAGCGCCCTGACGGAACGATAGACGAGGAGGCGGAGTGGATTCTTTCCGAGCTTGCGGGGTGGTTTGCAGTCAATTCGGAAGCTGTGTACGACACTCGTCCATGGCGGGTTTCAAGGGAAGGGCATTCTTCTGTCAAAATTGACGGTTTCTGCGAGGAACAGGTAGAATGGGACGATGATGATTTCCGTTTCACACAGAAAGACGGAAAGCTCTACGTTTTCGTAATGAAACCGTCGGGACGTAAGAATACCGTCATTACCAGCTTAAGGGAGGACGAGCGCGTAAGCGCGGTAAAGCTTCTCGGACACGGGCCGCTCTCTTTCAGCCAGTATTCAGGGGTGCTCACTGTTGATTTTCCGCGGAAGGCGCCGACAGAATACGCGGGCGTGCTTGAAATATGTTTTAACAATTGAGTGCAGTCAGCTTTTAGAAAGATAAAGTTTATATTGCGTTAATTGACTGATATACATATTTGTAATAAAATGATATATGTATAGTGGTTATTAATTATTATAATATGATTATTAGCATACTGTACCGTTTTTATTTTGCATAATGAATCATATAGTAGACTAGGAGGGAGCGGACGAATGAAAAAAAATAATGCAAAAAGAATAATCTGCCTGACAATGTCGGCGCTGCTGTCGTTTTCGGGAGCTTTTATAAGCTCGCCATATGCGCAGGGGGCTTCGACAGCTAAAAAAATTATTATGAATAAGAAAGTTCTTAATATGAAGCCGGGCGAGACATTTAAGTTGAAAGTAAAGAAAGTAAAACCCGCAAAGCTGGGAAACGCCGTACAATACAAATCACTGAAAAAACAGGTTGCATCGGTTAATTCCCGCGGCGTGGTGAAAGCCCTGAAAAAGGGAAAGGCAAACATAATGGTTGTATCTAAGAAAAATAAGTCGGTTAAGGCTAAGGTTACGGTTAATGTAAAAAAAGCTGTCGTTAATAATAACAATATATCCAATACGACATCTGTACCGGTACAATCGAATACTCCGGCGCCTGTTGTGTCGCCTGAACCGGTTGCGACTCCGAGCCCTGCTCCGGTTACGACCCCTGCACCGGATGTGATTGACGGCAAGGCATTTAAGAATACTTCTGAAATATATGAAGCTATAATAGCGCAACAGTTTAGGAGTATGCTGCCTGGGAATGGCGGCTCTATAATTGCTCTTGATATAAAGGGCTGCAGCAGCCTTACTGACAGCGACGCAAAGTTACTTACCGATACTCTCTCGTCAAAGTATTGCGAGACCGTTATAAAAACGAAAGAGGAACTTGTCGAGGAAGGTAAGATTGTAGATGACGACGTGAATGGATTTGTCTTCAAAGACGGGGTACTGATAACAATTATTGAGAATTCATCTGACTCAAATAGTGTTACGTTTGATATAAGATGTACGAAAAGCGGGTTAAACGGGGTATTTTTTAAGGAATGTAAAGCTGTGTTTAAAGACGGCGGATGGATGTATACGCTTGGGACAAAGGGTCTGTCATAGTTTAACTGATGTGAATTAACATTAAAGTGAAAATAGTCCATTAACAGGGGCGCAAAAGGAGGAATCAGTATTTCTTCCGGTTGCGCCCCTTGAGTTTTTTAAAACTGTGTGTTATAGTTTGCGTAGCACAGACATTACCTGACAGGTATGAAGGGATGTATTAAAATGGATGCATACACTATATTTGCGGAAATATATGATGAGTTTATGGGAAACATCCCCTACGAAAAATGGTGTGATAATATTCATGGAATACTTTCAGACAATGGAATTGACGGGGGAATTGTCGCCGAGCTTGGCTGCGGTACCGGAACGGTCACAAGGCTGATGTCGGACAAAGGGTATGAAATGATCGGAATTGACAATTCGGAGGACATGCTTTCGGCAGCAGGAGAGGAGAACGACGGAAGTATTCTCTATCTTTTGCAGGACATGAGGGAACTTGAGCTCTACGGAACTGTTGCGGCGGTTATAAGCCTGTGCGACAGTATGAATTATCTGGTGAATGACGGCGAACTTGAAGCAGTTTTGAGAAAAGCGAATCTGTATCTGGAAAAGGGCGGATTATTTATTTTCGATATGAAAACCGCATACTGCTACGAAAGTATTCTGGCGGACAGCGTTCAATACGAGTATAATGAGGAATGCGCGCTTATATGGGAGAATCATTTTGATAAGGAAAGCAGCATGCATACGTATGAGTTGACGATATTTATGGCGTGTGACGAGGGGGATGACGGCGGGCCGTTGTATGAACGCTTTTTGGAGACGCATTTTCAGCGCGCATACAGTGTTGATGAGGTTAAGAGGGCCATAGATTCGTCGGGCATGGAACTTGTCGGTATCATTGACGCGGATACACTGTCAGAACCGTCGGATACTTCACAGAGACTGTATTATATCGTCAGAGAGACTTATCAGGATAATAAATATTATATGGAATCTTAGATTATAGCGGAGTCATTTCTTATGCGGCTGTGCGAATCACATTATGCCGAGTAACAGATTTATCTGGGGTTTCGCATATATAAGAGTATAGAACAGGATGGGAGTAATATGGGAGATTACGTTATAAGGGCTACAGCGGCCGACAACAGCATAAGGGCATTTGCAGCGACTACTCGCGAGACGGTTGAATATGCAAGAAAATGCCACAACACGAGCCCGGTTGCAACGGCTGCGCTCGGAAGGCTGCTTACCGCCGGCTGCATGATGGGCAGTATGATGAAAGGCGAAAAGGACCTGCTTACGCTGCAGATAAAGGGAGAGGGTGCAATCGGAGGTATTACGGTTACGGCGGATTCGGCGGGCAGTGTAAAGGGATACGTGGATGAACCTATTGTGCTGCTGCCTGCCAATGCGGCGGGAAAGCTTGACGTAAGCGGTGCGATAGGTCCGGGAAAACTTACGGTTATAAGGGATATAGGCATGAAGGAGCCTTATATAGGGCAGACAGACCTTGTTTCGGGCGAGATAGCCGAGGATTTGACATATTATTATGCCGCATCTGAGCAGGTGCCGTCATCGGTGGCATTGGGCGTGCTTATGAGCATGGAAAATACTGTGAAGCAGGCAGGTGGATTCATAATACAGCTTATGCCTGATACGGACGACAGCGTCATAGATGGGCTTGAGGAAAGGCTTCATTCAGTAAGGCCGGTAACGACGATGCTCGAACAGGGCATGACGCCTGAAGATATACTTGGCGAAGTGCTTGGGCATTTTGGTCTTAACATTATGGACAGGACGCCGGCGGCGTTCAGGTGCAATTGTTCAAGGGAACGCGTTGAGAAAGCGCTTGTCAGCGTCGGAAGGTCCGGGCTGGAGAGTATGATAAACGACGGGGAGCCGATTGAGATGAATTGCCATTTTTGTAACACATCTTATAAGTATGATATAGACGAACTCAGGGAGCTTTTGCAATCATGTAAATGAGGATAATTAACTGCATACGCGGGAATATTGCATGGAGCATCGAATTACAGCCATACAGGCAGAAATATACCGGAGGGAGAATATGAAAAATACGTATAACCGAATTATAAGAAAGTTAATCATGTTCATGATTGTGGCAGTGTCTGCGGCTTGTCTTACATATACACAGGCTGCAAAGATATACGCGTCGCAGATAAAGGGGGAGGTTGATACCGACTCCCTTAATGTGAGGACCGGCGCAGGAACCAATTATGATATATTGAAGGTAAACAATGAGAATGTAAGGCTTGGGCGCGGAACGAAAGTGTCCATAGCGGAGGAGCTTGCGGGCGGATGGTATAAGATTGATTTTGATTATGCCGGAGGCGGACGCACTGGATATGTGGCTTCCATGTATATCTCGACAGTGCGGGATAAGACCGTGCTTGCACAGAACTTAAAAATAAAAGCGAAAACTTTAATGAAAACGAAGGTAAATACTAAGCCGTCCGCCAAGTCGGGGGCAGTAGTTTACAAAAAAAAGGAGTGTAAGCTGAAAAAAGGGGCGGCGGTGACAATAACCGGCGTCAGGAAAAAATCAGGTATAATCTGGTACGCCGTTTCATTTAAGTATAAAAAGAAGGAACTGACAGGCTATATCAGAATGGCGGACATTGCTGTAAAAAAAGGACTGATACAGTCGCATGTAATTAAAAAATGCCAGGTATACACAAAAGCGGGCAATGTTAAAAAGATATATAAGATAAAGAAAAAAGCCGTCAAATTAAAAAAAGGAAAGAAAATCAAGGTCTTAAAAGAAAAAAATGTTAAAAAGACCAAATGGTTTTATATAAGATTCAATTATAATGGAAAGAATGTTAAGGGATGGGTGTCTTCGGACAATATTATGTTTACGTCCGGGCAGGAGCCGGTTAAGCCGGTCGTACAGCCGGACAATCCCGTAACCGTTTTGCCGCTGTCAGACGCAGAATTTGAAGCGGCCATGACGGCTGAAGGGTTTCCTGAAAGCTACAAACCCGCGCTAAGGCAGCTTCATGCACAATATCCTTTATGGCAGTTTAAGGCGTATAATACCGGACTTGACTGGAATGATTCTGTGGCAAGGGAGTCGGTAATAGGGAAAAGCCTGATACCTGATACGAAGGAGGCGGCATGGAAGTCGTCCGCGGAAGGGGCGTATGACTATGTGAATGACAAATATATTGTGAAAGACGGAACAAACTGGGTATGCGCGTCGACGCAGGCGGTGTCCTACTATATGGACCCGCGCAATTTCCTGAGTGAAAAGACCATGTTTATGTTTGAGACGCTTTCATATGAGCCTGCTTACCAGACGGCTGGCTGTGTGGCGCAAGCGCTTAACGGAACCATCTATTCCGGGGCTTCCTATACATATACGAATGAAACCGGAGCGCAGGTAAGTAAGACATATCAGGATACATTTATGGAGGCGGCTTCCATTAACGGCATAAGTCCGGTTCATCTTGTCAGCAGGATGAAACAGGAGGTTGTGACCGGCGCCAATTCTGTGAGCAATTCCGTTACCGGAACGGTTCCGGGATTTGAGGGAATCTATAATTTTTATAATATAGGGGCGACAGACAGCAGTACGGGGCAGGCGGTATTAAACGGACTTCGTTTTGCATCGGTTGGAACGACTTATATGAGGCCGTGGAATAACCCGTACAAGTCCATTGTCGGCGGAGCGCAGTATATTTCGGGAAATTATATTAAAAGAGGCCAGAACACATTATATCTGCAGCGGTTTAATGTAACGCCAAACGGTACTTATGAACACCAGTATATGACGAATGTCGTTGCCGCGTATTCCGAGTCGCTGAAGGCTTACAATGCATATTCGGGACTGGTTGCGTCCAATCCGTTTGTGTTCTATATACCGATATATGGAAATATGCCTGAGACGGCATGTCCGGCGCCGTCGGGAAATCTAAGTCCTAACAATTACCTGAGCGCAATAAATGTGAGCGGCGGCTCAACAGGTCAGATGTATATGCCGTCCGTACCATTTCATGCGTCTGACGGTGGAAAAGTGGAATACGTGTACCAGATTCCGGCGTATGAGGGAACGGTGACGGTTGGTTCCCAGACAATCAATGCGAAAGCGTCTGTCGCCGGAAACGGGGCGTATTCGCTCTCTGCGGCATCCGTTCGGATACCATTGTCCGTAACGGCGGAAAACGGCAGTGTGAGAACATATAATATAGTAATCAATTTAATGAATGAATCATGATAAAGGAGTGTTCTAATGAAGCTGTTGGGAATAAGAAAACATATTATGGCATTTTCAATTCTGTTTTTTATATTGTCGGCTGTTCTGGCAGCGCCCGGTAAAAGGGCTTTTGCGGCTAGCGCGATGATAGAATTTTCAACTGACGAAGGTTCTGCAAAGGTTGGAGATACATTTACCGTCATAATGAATGTGAGTTCGGCGGACAGCGTCATCGCGGGCGTCGACGCATATGTGTCTTATGACTCGTCGTATATGGAATTTGTAAGCGGCGGCAAGTATGTGTCCGGTAATGCGGGATTATTACATGTGGACGCGTCCGAACTTTCGTCGGATAAGTCAAAAGTTAAGTTTTCTCTTCAGTTTAAGGCGACAGCGCCCGGAAACAGCGCCATAAACATATCGGATAAGCCGGTGATAACGGCGGACGACGGTAAGGTGATGTCGACATCCAGCAACAGGATATCCGTTGAGATAAAGGGCTCGGCCGGTGAGGGGAATTCTTCATCCGATCCGCAACAGCAGGCGCCGGCGTCAAGCCTCAGCAGCGATAACACCTTGATTTCGCTGAAAGTAAATGAAGGAGCCCTTGACCCCGTATTCAGTCCTGATGTGACAAAGTACTCCTTAAAGGTTGATAATACCGTGGATAACATATATGTGTCGTTCACGGCGTCCGATGCCGGCGCTATTGTACGGCTTGACGGCAATGAGGGGCTTGTTGACGGCAAAAATAAGGTTAAGGTAATCGTTACGGCTCCGAATGGAAGTGAGAAAGAATATGTTATTCATGTTGACAGGGAGACATATGCTGAAACGGAGGAACGCCTGAAGAAAGAGTCCGGTGATAACGAGGGCATAACATTTGCAGTAAAAGCGGAGAACGGCAGGGTTATGCTTCAGAACGCATACAATTTTGAGGTAGTGGATGTGGAACAGAGTGATTTGGTACCGGCGGGTTATAAGAAGACTTCCGTTCTGTTATACGGGGTTAACGTTACGGCATATACGGCCTCAAGCAACCTCGACAGCGACTATCTTCTTATGTACTGTAAAAATGAAAGCGGTGACTGCGAGTTTTATCAGTTTGACAGGCAGGAAAAGACACTGCAGAGATACACAGGTGATTTGATTGACAAGATAAATGCGACGGAGGGGACGATTACAGACGCAGCGGTCATGACTTCAGATGAATATAAGAAAAACCTCAGTCAGATGGCGATAATTATAGCGGCGCTTGTAGGCTTTTGCGTACTGCTGATTATTGCTATGATTAGCGTACTGCTCAAGCAGGTGAAGTCAAAGTCTAAAAGGATTGAGGATGAGCTTGACTTTTAGGAGGAGGCTGTATATATGTATATATCAATTGATTTTAACAGTGATGAGGCTATATATGTACAGATATGCAATCAGATAATAATGCAGATTGCGTCAAAGGAAATAAATGAAGGCGACAATCTGCCTTCGGTACGCGAGATGGCCGATACAATAGGCATTAACATGCATACGGTCAACAAGGCGTATTCCGTGCTCAGGCAGCAGGGATATCTGACGCTTGACAGGAGAAAGGGCGCGATTATTTCGTTGAGTCCGGATAAGTACAAGGCGATGATTGAACTTAAAAATACTCTGCAGATCCTTATGGCGCAGGCTGTTTGCAAGGATATAGCAAGGGAAGAAGTTCATGAGTTAATAGATATCATATATGACGAGTGGAACAAATAATATAAGAGTAGTAATATAAGAGTAAAAATCGGACAGGCAGGAGGACAATATGACACCAGATTATACGGAGTGTGCAAAGCAGGTATTGAAAAAGAGTGTTGATGCGGCAAAAAAGATGTCTGCGGTCAGTGTTGGAACGGAACATATACTTATCGGACTTGCTTCAGGCAAAGGGACGGCTGCGGAGATTCTAGTTAATAACGGCGTTAATTACGAAAAGCTTATTGCTATTACGGAGAATGCAATCGGTAATAACGGTACGGTTTCAGTCAAAGACTTTGACAAATATACGCCGCGCGCGAAACGGGTTCTTGATTCGGCCGTCAGGGAAGCGGAAAAATATAAGTCGGTGGAGATTGGAACGGAACATCTTCTAATTGCTATTATTAAAGACGCAGACTGTATTGCGGTCAGAATACTGAATACGCTTGGAATTAATGTACAAAAAGTCTTTATTGACGCAATGCTCTCTATCGGGGTCGAGCTGTCCGCGGCAAGGAATGAATTTCTTGCAGTCAAGGGTAAGGGTTCAGGAAAAGGAAAATCACAGACGCCGATGCTTGACCAGTACAGCAGGGACCTTACTGAACTTGCGTCCTTTGGAAAGTTAGACCCCGTTATTGGAAGGGATAAGGAGATTCAGAGCCTTGTACAGATTCTTAGCAGAAGAACCAAAAACAATCCGTGCCTTATAGGAGAGCCGGGCGTGGGAAAGACTGCGATAGCCGAGGCAATCGCCCAGAGGATTGTCAGCGGCGATGTACCGGCCACGCTTGCCAATATGAGGCTTTTGACGCTTGATTTGGCGGGTATGGTTGCAGGTTCCAAGTACAGGGGAGAATTCGAAGAAAGAATTAAAAGGGCTGTCAATGAAGTTATTACAGGCGGCAATATCATGCTTTTTATAGACGAGATTCATACGATTATCGGCGCCGGAGGCGCAGAAGGTGCAATCGACGCATCCAACATACTTAAGCCCTCGCTTGCACGCGGCGAGATACAGCTTATTGGCGCGACAACCATAGACGAGTATAGAAAATATATAGAGAAAGACGCGGCGCTTGAGAGGCGTTTCCAGCCGGTAATGGTTGAAGAACCGACAATATCTGAAAGCGTTAAGATTCTTGAAGGGCTTAGGAACAGATATGAGGAACATCATAAAGTCGTAATATCGGATGCGGCCGTTGAAGCAGCCGTTAAGCTTACGGCGCGTTATGTCAACGACAGATTCCTTCCGGACAAGGCAATAGACGCCATGGACGAGGCGTCGGCCAAACGCAGGGTCGGCTCGCTTACCCTTGGCGATGATATAAGAAAGCTTGAAGAAACAAACGGCAGGCTCGAAATGGAAAAGGAACAGAAGCTAAAAGAGGGCAGTTACGAGGAAGCTTCGGAGATTAAGAAGAAGCAGGACAAAAACAGGCAGAAGATAGCCAGGCTAATAAAAAAACGTGAAAAAGGCAAGTCGCAGGAAGAAAAAATGACCGTTACGGAAGAACATATTGCGGATATTGTGGCGGGCTGGACAAAGATACCGGTACATCGCATACAGGAAACGGAAAACCAGAAACTTGCAAAGCTTGAGAGTATACTCGGAGACAGGGTAATCGGACAGGATGAGGCCGTTAAAGCGGTTTCTAAGGCGGTTAGAAGGGGAAGGGTAGGCCTTCAGGACCCCGGTCGTCCAATCGGTTCATTTCTTTTCCTTGGCCCTACCGGCGTTGGAAAGACAGAGTTGTCAAAAGCGCTTGCGGAAGCAGTGTTTGGGAAGGAAAGCAATCTCATAAGGGTAGACATGTCGGAATATATGGAGAAGCACAGCGTGTCAAAAATGATAGGCTCGCCTCCGGGCTATGTAGGATATGAGGAGGGAGGCCAGCTTAGCGAGAGAGTTCGGCGTAACCCTTATTCGGTTCTGCTTTTTGACGAGATAGAAAAGGCTCACCCGGACGTGTTCAATATCCTTCTTCAGGTTCTCGAGGACGGTCATATAACCGACGCGCAGGGACGCAGGATTAGTTTCAGGGACACTATAATTATTATGACGTCTAATGCCGGGGCGCAGAGGATTATAGCGCCTAAGCTTCTTGGATTCGTTACTGATACAGATAAGGAAATGGATTATAAGAAAATGCGCGCCGGCGTAATGGAGGAAGTGAAAAGAATCTTTAAGCCGGAATTCATTAACAGGATTGACGACATTATTGTGTTCAGAACGCTGGCAAAGGATGATATTGAACGTATAGCACGCATTATTTTTGACAAGCTTGCAAAGCGGGCGGATGCGCAGATGGGCATTAAACTTGAGGGGACGAAAGAGCTGTTTGCCCATATTGCTGAGAACGGGTTTGATAAGGATTATGGCGCAAGACCTGTCAGAAGGGCGATTCAGACAGAGATTGAAGATGCCATGGCCGACGAGATTATTGCCGGCAGGATTGTCAACGGAAACCGTGTCACAGCCGGGTGGGACGGTGAAAAGGTTACTTTTAAAATAATATAAGAATTTTATCGAAACTCGTTTTTTTATGTGAAAGATGGTGGTAATTTTCAGTTTGCTATATTATAATATTAGTGATAACACAGGCGTCGGAATATCTTTTGGCGCTTGACATCATATGTATCTGTGGGAAATACACTATAAGGAGGATTAGGTAATGGCTGTTATTGATGAGTTGATTCGCAAAGGAGATAACGGAACTCTGGATTTTGGCAATTATATGCTTGAATCCAAAACCAAACTTTCAGATTTTGAATTTGAAGGGGATTATTATAAGGTTAAGACTTTCAGGGAAATTACAAAGCTTGAAAAGAATGGATTGTTTGTATATGAATCCGTGGAGGGGACCACGGTTACGGGATTTAAGGCGAGTGATTCCAAAGTGTCTTTCCATGTTGAGGGACTTGAGGATGTGCAGATTACGCTAGGACTGGAACCTGAATCAACATATGACGTTAAGATAGATGGAAAAGACTATGGCGCAATGAAAACAAATCTGAGCGGAAAGCTTGTTATCAGCGTGGAACTTGACGAGGGACAGGTAAGGAGCGTCGAGGCTGCCAAAGCATAATACGTCCGCATCACATTAACGGCAGTATCGCAGGATGCGGAGTGTCAATTTAGATGGAAGCAGATTATAATGCACGGAAATACCGGTGATACATAAGGCCGCTCTGTTTCCGTGCATTAATAACATCATATCATTATCTTTTAAGGAGAAACATGGCAAAGGAGAGACAGTTATTTTTTTGTAAAGAGTGCGGTTATGAGTCGCCAAAGTGGATGGGCCAGTGTCCGGGATGCAAAGCGTGGAATACATTTGCCGACGCGCCCAAGACTGTAAAAGGCAAGCCGGGAACCGGAAGATACGGGACTTTCACTTTGGGCGGTGAGAGACCGAAACCGGCGCGCATAACTGACATTGAGACTGTGGGGGAAGAAAGGGAATCAACGGGAATCGGTGAGCTTGACAGGGTACTCGGAGGCGGAATCGTAAAGGGTTCGCTTACGCTTGTAGGCGGGGATCCCGGAATAGGAAAGTCTACGCTTCTTCTGCAGATGTGCCGGAACCTGTCGTCCTCGGGCAATAATGTACTTTACGTATCCGGCGAGGAATCTTTGAGGCAGATAAAAATGAGGGCTGACAGAATCGGTGATTTTCTGACGAATATGCTTTTGTTGAGTGAAACCAGTCTTGACATTGTCGAGGGTTATATGACTGACGGCTGTGAATTTGCGGGCGGAGAAACGACAGTGCCCGATATAGTCGTGATTGATTCCATACAGACGATATATAAAGAAGACGTCGACGCGGCGCCCGGAAGCGTAAGCCAGGTAAGGGAATGTACGTCGTCAATATTAAGAATAGCAAAGCAGAGAGGCATATCCGTGTTCATTGTCGGGCATGTGACGAAAGAGGGCGTTGTGGCGGGTCCGAGGATGCTTGAACACATGGTTGATACCGTCCTTTATTTTGAAGGCGACAACGTCGCCTCGTATAGGATGCTGCGTGCTGTCAAAAACCGTTTTGGCTCTACGAATGAGCTGGGGGTATTTGAGATGAAAGGCAGCGGTCTTGAGGAAGTTCTTAACCCGTCAGAGTACATGCTTCAGGGAAAGCCGGAGGGTGAGGCCGGTTCAACCGTGACATGTGCGCTCGAGGGAACGAGGCCGATTATGGTTGAGATACAGGCGCTTGTGTGCCAGACGAGCTTTAATTATCCCAAACGGACGGCGGTTGGAATTGATTTTAACAGAGTTACGCTTCTTATGGCGGTCATTGAGAAGCGGCTTGGCGTTAGAATGGCGGATTATGACGCTTATGTAAATATAGCGGGAGGACTCAAAATCGGCGAGCCTTCGACAGACCTTGCGGTTGTGGCGGCGGTATTGTCAAGCTTTCGCGGCAGGGCTGTGGATGATAAGATGCTTATACTCGGTGAGGTCGGGCTTGTCGGCGAGGTTAGAGGAGTGTCAATGATAGCGAAAAGGGTGCATGAGGCTGCAAAAATGGGATATACCTCCTGCATAATTCCAAAAGCCAACGTTGCGCAGATTGAGAATCCGCCCATTCGATGTTTAGGGATAAGCAATATAAGAGAACTGGGAGAAGTTATATAATGATTCCGGATTCGGATAGGAACGAGGACAGGAATGAAAGGAACATTTAAAGATGAAAACTATATTTAATACAAGAAATAAGGCGATAATAGGAATTGCGGCAATTTTGATTTCATTTATCATAGGCGTTATAACTGGTTTTTCTTATGATTCAAACGGCGTCATGTCAGTCGTCATTGCCATAGGCGTATTAAGCCTGGTTAACATACTTATATCAAAAATATATAAAACCGAGGTGTCCTACTGTCTGTATATGGCCGGCAATTGCGCCGGATTTGTGGTGTCTTTGTTTATCATGTCAAAAAGTGAGTCTATAGGCGGTCTGTATACGGTGTTATTTTTGTTTCTTATATTTTTGGCAATGTGGGCGTATGAGATGTACCTCATAAATGTCGATGGAATGTTTAAGAGGGTTGTTGGCGCATTTATTGCAAATATGCTTGTAACAGTTTCGGTTGCGGCATCTGTGCTTCTTGTTGTCACCGTATCTGTTATAATGACGATGACGCGGGGATGAACATGCTGACATTCTGGCTCTGAACGAGCAAAAAAGCGTTGAAAAATTTCGCTCAATATTATTAAAAAACTATTGATATTTTTAAATAAATTCGCTACAATAGAACAATAGATTCTGAGCATGGCGTAGTTTGGTAGCGCGCACGGCTGGGGGCCGTGAGGTCGCAGGTTCAAATCCTGTTGCTCAGATTTTTTATTCTCGCTAAAAAGAAGCCAAGTCATGCCCCGCAGCTTGCTGCGGGGTATTTGACTTTAATAGGGAAAGGCTATATTAATGATTCGTATAGTCTTTTTTTGATGAAAAATAAATAAAAATAAATGCGAAAACTAAGGTTACGGACATCTTGACGAATTGCGTTAAAATGGTATAATTAATTTTATTTAATTCATTTACTAAAACTTTGCAATTGACTGCACTAAGCAGGAAAATGATTATGGATTTCACCGAGACATAACTGATATCTATATGTGATGTGCGGGGTCTGGGTGAAGTATAGGAAACAGGAGGAAGGTTCGATATGAAAATCACATTAAAAGACGGCTCTGTCAAAGAGTACGGTGAGTCAAAAGCTATTATTGACATTGCGAAAGATATAAGTGAAGGACTTGCAAGAAATGCATGTGCCGCTGAACTTAACGGCAAGGTAGTCGATTTGCGGACTACCGTCTCCGAAGATTCGGAACTGAGCATACTCACATTTCAGGACGAGGCCGGAAAGGCGGCATACCGTCATACAACGTCGCATGTGCTTGCCGAGGCTGTTAAAAGGCTATATCCGGAGGCAAAATTAGCAATCGGACCGTCCATTGATACAGGTTTTTATTATGACTTTGACTATCCTTCGTTCGGCCGTGAGGAACTTGACAAAATTGAGGCTGAGATGAAGAAAATAATAAAAGAAGGCGCGAAATTAGAATATTACACAATGCCGAGGGATGAGGCTATTGAATTTATGAAGGGAAAGGACGAGCCGTATAAGGCGGAGCTTATAGAAGACCTTCCCGAGGATGCGGTCATATCATTTTACAGCCAGGGAGATTTTGTCGACCTCTGCGCGGGCCCGCATCTTATGAGTACGAAGCAGATTAAGGCGTTTAAGCTTATATCGGCGTCGGGCGCGTACTGGCGGGGTTCGGAAAAGAACAAGATGCTTACGCGTATCTACGGGACGGCATTCGACAAAAAGGCAGACCTTACGGCTTACCTTGAACATCTTGAGGATATTAAGAGACGCGACCATAACAAGCTTGGCAGGGAGATGGAGATATTCACTACCGTTGACGTTATAGGCCAGGGGCTTCCGCTTATTATGCCAAACGGCGTTATAATCATGAGGGAGCTTCAGAGATGGGTAGAGGATATGGAGGATAATGAGTGGGGATATGTAAGGACCAAGACCCCGCTTATGGCTAAAAGTGATTTATATAAAATATCAGGTCACTGGGACCACTACAAAGATGGCATGTTTGTGCTGGGTGACGAGGAAAAGGACAAAGAGGTGTTCGCTTTAAGGCCTATGACGTGTCCGTTCCAGTATTATGTGTATAAAAACAGCCAGAAGTCATACAGAGACCTTCCGCTGCGGTATGGCGAGACGTCGACTCTTTTTAGAAATGAGGAATCAGGCGAGATGCACGGACTGACCCGCGTCAGACAGTTTACGATATCGGAGGGACACCTTATCGTAAGGCCCGACCAGATGGTCGAGGAGTTCAAGAATTGTCTTGCGCTTGCGAAGCATACGCTCACAACGCTCGGGGTCGAGGAGGATGTAACCTATCATCTTTCGAAATGGGACCCTGAAAACAGGGAAAAGTATATCGGCGAGCCCGAAGTGTGGGAGGAGACGCAGCAGCATATCCGTAATATTCTTACCGAGCTTGAAATTCCGTTCGTCGAGGATGACGGCGAGGCGGCGTTCTATGGCCCTAAGGTAGACATAAACGCGAAGAATGTATACGGAAAAGAAGATACAATGATTACGATACAGTGGGACGCGCTTCTTGCCGAACAGTTTGATATGTATTACGTGGACCAGAACGGAGATAAGGTGAGGCCGTATATTATTCATAGAACAAGTCTTGGCTGTTATGAGAGAACGCTCGCGTGGCTTATTGAAAAATATGCCGGTAAGTTTCCTACGTGGCTGTGCCCGGAACAGGTAAGGGTACTGCCTATTTCCGAGAAATATCAGGGATATGCTGAAAGCATCAGGAAAGAATTGAGGGCTAACGGAATCAGGGCCGGAGTGGATGACAGAAGTGAGAAGATCGGATACAAAATCAGGGAGGCAAGACTTAAAAGGATTCCTTACATGCTCGTAGTCGGACAGAAAGAAGAGGAAGACAATACGGTTTCCGTAAGAAGCAGATTTGCCGGAGACGAGGGAATCAAGCCGCTTGGAGAGTTTATTAACCAGATATGTACGGAAATAAGAACGAAAGAGATAAGGAAAGAGGAAGAAAGGAAAGAGGAATCTTAACGGAATTTCTTAGAATGAGTATTCGTATGGAATGAAAATAGGAGAAAGAAAAAGCAGGTATTATTGCGGGAGGATTGGTGTGGATCATGGATAATAACGGATGGAATAACGGCCAGAATAATGGTCAGAACAATGACCCAAATAATGGCTGGAATCAGAATGATGAAAATCAATACAATCAGAATCAGTATAACGGGAATCCATATGGACAGTATCCATACGGGCAAAATCCATATGGGCAGAATGGTAATAACACTGGAAACAACCTTATGGGAATAGTTTCGATGATACTTGGAATTATTTCCATGGTAATGATATGCGGTTGTTACCTTTTGTCAATACCTCTGGGTATCAGCGCAATAGTGACAGGGATTATATCGATAAGGAAAAACGAGATGCAGAGAGGGCTTGCCATTGCGGGTATCATTACAGGTGTGTTTGGCATTCTAATTTCCATAGCTCTGGTTATAATTGTAATTTATATGCATACCTCGGGCATATACGAACGCATAATGAATGAGTTCTACATGGATTCCCATTTGCATTAGGATGCGGGTATGGGCGTATGCCATATGCATGGATAGAGCCGGTGTATTGATTTTTTCCATATATCAGATAGGGGTTACTGAGAAACATATATATAGTATATTTTTTATTAAACACTGTAATAGAACTACTATAATCCCGGTATATAAGTACCATGGCCTGACTGTCAGCGGGCGAAAGAGCCTGCCGGGCAGAGAAACCGTTTCGTATATGCGAAATTTTTTTCTTATTTTTTCAACCGAATGAGTTATAAGTAGCCATATCCACGGAAAGAATACGTAGACGACGATCGGATTGCAATACAGACTTGTAAAGATTCGGCCGCTGAGCAGGTATTTTAACGCCCTGGTTCCGCCGCAACCCGGACAGTACAGTCCTGTCAGTTTGTTGAGTATGCAGGGCTGCGTGTATTTGTTTATATCTATATCGCAGTGGATTATGATGCAAATGGCTGTAATACCTATAATAAGGATTATAACGCCTGCTATATAGGCAATTTTGTCGATCAGTTTGTCATAGGGGTTGTACATGAAGCGGCTCCTTCGTGATTTGATTTTTATTCTCGGCTAATTTTTATTTTGCTAATGTATACCAGCTTTTACTGTTACAGTTCACTCCCTCCAATAAACCATTGTGAAATGTGCTGAAATTTATTTTATATTTTTCCATGCACCAACTTTTACTTGCAAACTTTTACTTTCACTTCAGCACTATTACTTGCGACTTTTACTTTTACTTGGTAAAAAACGCTTGACATCACCGCATGTTAGTGGTATCATATTTCTTGCTGCAGAGTGTGCAGACGAAATAACCAAGCAGAGTGTCCACTCTCACCTTAGCACAGACATGTGACTCGGGTCAATATTTTTGATATTTATTGTAGTATTCTTTGTGACGGCTGTATCTTGGAACCGTATAATTATTTTGGCGGTGGAAGCAGTTTTTAAAAAATATATTATAATAGATGTTATTATCAGGTGGACAGATATGCTTTGTCTGCTTTTTTATTTTTTATGGAGGTGCAAAACCATTAGCGAGCATAAGATTAATGAACAGATTAGAGATAAGGAAATCCGCCTTATCGGAAAAAATGGGGAACAGATGGGAGTTATGCCTGTAAAAGAGGCTCTCGGTATGGCACAGGATTCGGAGCTTGATTTGGTAATGATATCGCCGAATGCAAAACCGCCTGTATGTAAAATTGTTGACTATGGTAAATTCCGTTACGAGCAGATGCGCAGGGAGAAGGAAGCAAGGAAAAAGCAGAAGGTGACGGAGGTAAAGGAGATACGTCTATCACCGAATATTGATTTGAATGATTTGAATACAAAGGCAAATCAGGCTAGGAAGTTTTTGACAAAAGGAGACAAGGTCAAGGTATCGCTTCGTTTCAGAGGACGTGAGATGGCTCATGTAAATGTGGGCAGGGAAATTCTTAATGATTTTTTTGAAAAGCTTGAAGATATTGCCGTTGTAGATAAACCAGCCAAACTGGAAGGAAGAAGTATGGTTATGATTCTGACTGAGAAAAAGTAATTTCGGCCGGGTCATGCAAAATATAAGGAGGGATATAATTATGCCTAAAATGAAGACAAGAAGCGCTGCTGCTAAGCGTTTTAAGAAAACAGGTTCTGGCAAGATTATGCGAATGAAAGCGAACAAGAGCCATATTCTTAACAAGAAGACGACTAAGAGAAAAAGAAGACTTAGAAAGCAGACAGAACTTGATGCTACGAATATGAAGCAGATGAAGAGATGTATGCCGTATATGTAATTAATTTTTTAGGAGGAAAGAATAATGGCTAGAGTGAAAGGCGGAATGAACGCCAAAAAGAAGCATAAAAGAATACTTAAACTTGCTAAGGGATATCGCGGAGCAAGGTCAAAACAGTATAGAGTTGCAAAACAGTCTGTAATGAGAGCTTTGAATACTGCATATGAAGGAAGAAAGCAGAGAAAAAGACAGTACCGCAGACTTTGGATTGCACGTATCAACGCTGCTGCAAGAATGAACAATATTTCCTACAGCCGTCTTATGCACGGACTTAAGCTTGCTGGAGCGGACGTCAACAGAAAGATGCTCTCCGATATGGCTATAAGCGATCCGGAAGGGTTTGCATCACTTGTTGCGCTTGCCAAGTCTAAGATTGCTTAAATGAATATCATTCTATTAGATTTGAATGGAACCGGATACCGACAGTTACAATTATTTTGTCTGTTGGCGTCCGGTTTTATTATATATGGAAAGAATATCAATTAATTCATATAATCAGACAAGTTTTATTTTTCAAATAGTATTAAGATTATAGTTCCCTAAGCGTGGAAAGGAACTAAAATTAATCGAATTGTGTAAGTATTTGTGGTAAGATAATGAAGATAGAGAATTCAGTAAACACTTGAAATTTGGAGGTAAACAGATGATTTCTACAAGGATTAAAGATGTTGATATGGTATTTGAAACGGCACCTTCAATTTTTTCGCCCAATTCGATCGATGAGGGTACATTAGCTATGTTATCTGTTATTGATTTTTTACCATCTGATAAAGTGCTGGATTTAGGTTGTGGGTACGGTGTTGTAGGTATACTTGCAGCTAAACTAATAGGTGAAGAAAATGTCATAATGTGTGATATTTCTGAACAGGCAATAGAATATGCAACTATGAATTTACGCATTAATAATGTGCCTGATATTAGAATTAGATTAAGTGATGGATATAAAAATGTAGGAGAAAGAGATTTTACACTTATATTGTCTAATCCACCGTATCATGCAGATTTTTCTGTACCAAAACATTTTATTGAGGTTGGATTAAAAAAATTAGTTATAGGTGGTAAACTGATTATGGTTACAAAAAGACTTGACTGGTATAAAAATAAATTGACTTCCGTCTTTGGTGGTGTTAAAGTTCATGAAATAAACGGATATTATGTTTTTGTTGCAGAAAAGAGGATTTTAACTCAAAAAGATAAGAATAAGTCGACAAACAGTTTATCAAAAAAATTGCAGCGTAAACAGCAGCGCAAAAAGATGAATCGAAAAAAATAAAGCCCAGAAAGAACGAAGTATCAGATATGATTGAGAGCAAAAATGACGCAGGCAGGAACTTAGAAAATGCATTGCAGGCATTGGAACAGGCGAAATATCGTGAAGTATTTTCCCTATCTAATTATATGTTAATCTAAGTGTTGACATCATACACTACACCATATATAATACAACTATACTGTTAATAAAAAATATTTATAGTAAATAGAAAGAGTGTTGATAATTAACTATGAAAACAAAAAAAGCAAAGAATTTAACAAACAGTGAAGAAGATTTGATGGAATTGTTTTGGGAAAAAAATGTCCCCCTGACGAGTGTGGAAATTTTAGAATTTTCTGCTGACCGCACCTGGAATGGAAATTATGTACATATTATGTTACGTTCATTATTAAAAAAAGGTATGATAAAAGTATGCGGTACCGCGCAGTATGGGACGCAGTATGCAAGACAATTCATCCCTGCAGTCACGAAAGAACAATATGCGGCAAAGCTTGTAATGTCAAAGGGAATAGACAGGAGCTCGATTGCGGCAGTGACTGTGGCAATGGTAAATGAGGTGAATGATACGGATGGGGAAGGTCTGATTAAACAGTTAGAGGAAATAATAGAAGAGATAAAGGAACAGGAAAATAAGGAGCAGTAAACATGCAGATAACGCTATTTACGATATTTATGTCAGTCTTGTGGAGCAGTGTGCTGGCGGTATTTAATTATTTCTGCCGAAAGAGGCAATTATTTATTAAGCATATCGGAATTATAAATGTAATGGTTCTGTATCTGTTTGCCGTCATGCGGATGCTGGTTCCCTTTAATTTTTCATTTACGAAAATCATACATTCTGAAGGGGTTTTGAATAAACTCGGTGCGGATGCGTACCCGTTGCTTCTGCCATCTGTCGTAAGTGTATGGGCAGCTGTGTCGACAGTGTTAATCGTACGGTTTATATGTCGGTATTTGAAAGCGGTGAAAGGGTTTTTGGCATACGGTATACGTGAGGATGAACAATGTAAGCGGATATTCCGTCTGGTATCCCATGAATGCGAAAGACGGATGCGGGTTCCTATCAGGCACAGCACAGATATTAATATTCCCATGGGTATTGGGGTTTTCAGAAAATCCATTATTCTGCCGATGGAAGAATATAGCGATTCGGAGCTATATTATATTCTGCGGCACGAATATACACATTTTCAAAACAGGGACTTAATCATAAAAATTCTGATACATATTTACAGGTGTATATTCTGGTGGAATCCGGCAATATACTTGTTAGAAAAGAATTTGGCACGAATATTAGAGATAAGATGTGATTTGAATGTAACCGGTTCTATGCAAAGCCGGGACAAGGCAGAATATTTAACTACTATTGTCACTATGCTGAAACGTGCGGGGACAGGCAGTCCTCACAATGTATTTTGCGGTGTGACGGCTCTGATTCAGGGAAATTGTGAACCAGAAATAATCGAACGCTTTAAAATTGTATCGGCCGGGTGTCGGCATAAAAAGAGGAACAGGCTGTTTGTCGGTTCATGGGTTCTGATATTCGGGCTGCTTATTCTTCTTTCCTGCTCTTATGTGGTACAGCCGGAATATAAAGCATCCGCAAGTGGCATCACAACGGAAACAGAGACTATGTATAACATAAGGTGCATTGACAACACATATTATGTGTATTTTTGTAAGTAAATGGAGGTAAGGTATGGGAAAAACCACTGCATTAAAAACACTTTTTCGCTCTCCGGCAAAGACGGTTCTGACATTTTTTCTGATTGCCGCAGCTTCCTTTGCATTGTTTTCGCGTGTCACTGATTATGTCGTCACCAGGCGGGAAGCGGCAAAAGCCGAGAGCTTCTATAGCGGAGTTGCCGCTCTTGACAACAGTTCTCCGCCAATGACTGTATCATATGATATAGATGGGATAGAATGGGGCAGCACATATTCGGAGTCGAAACCGTGGCCGGATGACGGACAGATTGAGGAATTTATATCACTGCCCGGCGTTACACTGGCGGATACAAGGTATATGACAGCCGGGAAGATTGGGAATTACAAGCGCCTTACAGATGAAACGCAGACGTATACAGTTGAGGATTTTATACTGGAAGGCGCTTATTCCGGATATGAGGAACCAGATGACACGGGCCGTATAACCTTATTATTCAATGAAGTAACGGTGCATGCCGGAGATGTGGAGGTTCCTTACGGCAAACCGTTGGAAATAAGGGCTATTGTAACAGAAAATTTACCTGATGGAAAGAATCCATATCCCATGGCTTTTTTTGAAAAACTGAAAATAGGCAGCAGATGTCTTATCATGGGAGAGAATATGTCCGGTCAGCTTAGTCTGCAGATTAACAATCCGCTACTACAGGAAGAAACATTGCGCGTGATAGACGGGTTAGGGGATAATTATCTGGACACAGAAGAGTTTGCTTTTTATAAAGAACAGATTGAATTATATCATGAGAATCTTTATTTATATGATATCGTATATACAAGTGATATGCGCGCAATTCCCCGTTTTAATGAGCGAAATATGTTTATCTCGGAGGGGCGGCCGCTGACGAACAGGGACACGGACGTATGCGTTGTAAATGAAGCTTTCCTTGAAGCATATGGTTTGTCGGTAGGAGACAGGATTTGCATTGAATTGGGGGATACGTTAATGCCTCAAAACGGTATAAATGGTACGACGTCCATTAAATATCTTGTTAAATATTTAGGAAGGCCAAACTATATAAGTGCTAAAGAGCTTGAGATTGTAGGCGCATACCGCCTGGATACGTATTCGGCGCGATGTTCCGAAAGTGACTGGAGTTATACTCCGAGTACAGTATTCGTACCGTCTGCGCTTTTGCCGGTTGAAGTTCCGCAGGATTATGAATTGTTTTGTGGTGAGTTCAGCGTTTTCATTGAAAATCCCCGTGATATAGAGTCATTCCGGGAGGCCGCCGAACCTCTTGTCGCTAAAATGGGCGTTGGTATGCGGTTCTCAGACGGGGGCTGGTCAAGTATGAAAGACAGCTTTGAAACAGGCACGGTAGTATCAATTTTGAGCGTCATACTGTATGTGGCCGGGGCGGCGATAGCATTGTTCCTTGCCGTATACTTGTATATTGGAAGGAATAAGACATCATATGCCATTATGCGGACGTTGGGGGTTTCCGGCAAAACGGCGGGGAATCTGACCGCATTTCCATTTGTCGTACTGTCGGTATTCGCAATGCCTGTCGGCGGTATCACGGGACTTATATATGCGTCATACAAAACGGTGGAAACGCTTGCGGGCATGTCGGACAGCAGCGCGCCTGACGGCTATATCTTTGTCCTGAATGCAGGGCTTCCAGCCGGAGTTATAATCTTATGCATGGTTTTGGAACTTGTATTCGTTTCGTCCGTCACAGCATTTTTCCTGTGGAAGATGAAAAAAATGCCGCCGCTTGAACTGCTCCAGGAAGGGGCGCAGCGGACGGGAAAAGTCAGAAAGGCGGAATCCGTCATTGTGGGACAATCTCCGGTGCCGGCAGATTATAATGTGGCAATGATTACCGATGCAGGCGACGTACCTGCGGGCAGGAAGTACAGCGCGCTGTCGCAGGCGGCCGCTTATATCTTTCGTCAGCTGCGGCGCGGGATTGGAAAAACTGCGGTATCATTTATTATGGCGGGGGTTCTTGCGGCAGGCATCGGTATGATTGTTCTGACAAGGCTTGCATATCAGGACGCTTTTCGTGAGGTTGCAGTAAAAGGTAAGGCATTACAGTTTGCCTCCTTTTCTATAGACAATCTGTCAGAATCTGATTTGATAGAAGATTTT
>JAAVXK010000065.1 GCA_022790615.1 Lachnospiraceae bacterium | reverse complement strand
GTTTCCGCAGAGCTGTAGTAGAAGTCCTTCAGTTCTTTTGTTGTTGCGTTTGTGGAGAGTTTGAGGTCCGTCATCTCGGCATCCAGTTCCCTCACAGTCTGTATGTGGGGCTCTATGGATGACAGGAGTTCTCCGAGTGCGCCGTACAGCGCGTTAAAGTCAAAGTCTGCCATATTGTGTTTCCTCCTTTGGGTTTGTTTCTGTTAAAAGTTTTTAAATAATTGCTTTAAATATTGATTATTAGGGAGTGTTATTCTGTATGCAGCAGTGTGCCGTGCTATTGTACAGTGTGATATCACCTTCTTTCTGCTGTTTTGTTTTGGATGCATTTTGATTTCATACGGCAGGGTATTGTGGGGGGCAGGGGGACGGCCTATTCATAAAAAACACTATCTGAACACGTCAGCACTTGATTCCACGCAGTGGAATCTTAGTACTGTTACGTGTGAAAGTAAGCGGAAGCGGGCGTTTTGTTGAATAGGCCGTTCTCCTGCCCCGGAAAACGTGTTACCGTATGGGAATGCTGTGTATTTTATACACAAAAGGGTGTACTGCGTTATAAGTTTTATATGTTTTGACAATATCCTTTTATTTGATTTGCAGTGCATCCTTGTCTGTATAAAATTTATTTTTCGGCTTTTCTAATGCTTTGTCACGTTCTTCAATCGGTATGTTGGCAAGTAATTTTAAATTTTGAATGCTGTCTGAAGTATCAAGTGCGTTATTATTTGCAATTTGTTGTTGTATCATGAAATAGGCAAGCGACTTGCCCGATTCATCAAGGGATGTTATATATTGACCTAATTCAGTGATTTCTCCTTCTGTTGCAGTTTTTAAATCAAATGATTTCATTTTGGCAACCAGCTTCTGCCTGTTCAGAGCATTGGTGACAACGGCCGCGGCATTTTCAACACCCATTTTTTTCAGCAGTGAAATATAATGATCTTCTTCACCCTTTGTCAGGTTTGCCAGAAAGTTGTTGCTGTTGACATAAGCGGTTGCAAGATCGTTGGCGGCGGCACGGCAGTCGTCCATTGAGGAACTTCCGTCACCCAATACTTTTACAAAGTTGTCATATTCTTTTGTCTGCGCTTTTATGTCATCCGGCATTGCGTTCAGTGCAGCTGCGCCGATTCCGGTCTTTTTTGTTTCCTTTGCAGACAGATTCTGCTCTTTTTCATCAAGAATAGAGGTGATGGAGGATATTCCTGTTTCCATGGAGGCAAGCTGGCTTGCGCAAGACTTCATCTGGTTAATCTTTTCGACGGCCTCGTCAATAGATACGCCGGTCTCTTTAAAGTAGTCAGCAAGGGGAGATTTAGCCAGTTCTTTTTTAGTTAGTTTTCCGGCTTCGGCAAGTTCTAGGAGCTTTTGTTTTGCTTCGAGGGCTGTATTGTTGGCTTGCTCGTCCTCGGATGTGCCGATGGAGGCCCAGGCTTCGGAGAAGGTTTGTTTTTGGACGGCGTCTGTCTCAGGTGGTTCTTTGGCATTTTTATATGCATTTATGGCGTCAGTAGCATTTGTGATTCCCTCGGTTACTTTATTCCACAATGCGACGTCGTCTGAAGTTTTGACATTTTTATTCCAAAAAACATCTAATAGTTGTCCGTCGTCATTTAATGTAGGGAATTTTCCGCTGTAATCGAATCCATTTAATTTTTTCTTTGTCTCAACGAGAGCCTGTTTATAACTGGCCTGTTCATCTGTTATGTCGTAACCAAGAATGGCGCGTATTTCTACAGGGTCTTTATCTAATATTGTGGAAAGGTCTACAAGCATCTTGGTGATTGCAGCCTGATTATTGTCTGATAAATCATCTTTATCCAGTTTGAGGAGGCTGTTAAGTGTGCTTTTTGCTTTTGATATTTCATCATTGTCTGTAAGTTCGCTTATTGGGCCGATAATGTTATCCCTGATATACACATATGGGTCCGAATTATATTTCATCATTTCATTCGCGGAGTTATAATCCATATTACCGACAATCTGAACAATATTATCCTGTAACTCGGGGTCAAGATTCTGGAATGTCTGCTTTGATTTCATACCGGCGACGAGGTTTGGAAGAAAATCGGCCCATGCATATTTGCCCGTCTGTACCTGTTCTTCCAATTCCGTTTTTTTATCGTTGAATTGATCCATTAAGGCACCGTTAAGCTGTTTCACATTATCTGATATCATTGCTTCCAAATCGGATATCTCGTCTGGTGTCAATGAGTACAGATTAGAATAAAAATCATAAGATCCAGTAAAATTATTATTTTCAATTGTAAAAAGACTGGAGGGGTCAACGCCTGCTTTTTGCAGATCTTCACGTCTGTTATTATCCAGTCCGTCAAAAAATTCCAGAGCTGTCGACTGTACTTTATAGGCATAGTCGGTTTTGGCTTTATCTCCCGTATCACCTTTAAAAAGCAGGTTGCGTCCTTCATTTAATTCAACGCCGTTCTCAACGTAATCTGACAAAACACCCATCTGTTCATTAGTTTTGTTTTTAATGTCAGTTAATTCTTCGGTGGCTTTGTCGGCGTCCTCAATATAAGTGTATACACCTTCAAAAGCTTCTTCAAGTCCCTGTGATATCTTATAATTGTTTAAATTCTCCTCCGCGTCAAGTAAATCTTGTAACTGTTCTTTTGCGGTAGTGCCTTTTGTTCCGAGATTTAGTATAGAATTTCCACTATCGTCAATGCCTTTAATCAGTCCGGGAAAGGAATCAGAAAGCTGTTTGTTAATATCCAGGAATTCTTTATATTCTTCTGATGACAGGGATATGTTCTTATTATTAGTCAGATCAACTCCCTTGGAGAGTTCATCGAATCTGTCTGCAGAATTCTCCGCGAGTTCTTTATGGCTGGAGAGGGTATTACGCATTTCGTCAAATTCGTTATATAATTCGGCTGTACGTTCACGCGCTTTTTCAACACGGTGAATCCAGTTGCCGATGGCGGATGCGGCGGCATTGATGGCCATACCTATTGCCATATTCACGCCCATGGATGCCAGCCCGGCTCCAAAGCCTTTTAGTACATTCCCAGCGCTCTTTGTAAGTGATGAAAAAGCGGAGGTGGCTTGACCTGTATCTTTAAGGTAATGTTGATAAGATGTCAGGTCTTTTGTTCTATATTTTGTATCTTTGAGAAACGCTATTAGTGATTCATCTGCTAATTTATTTTGTTTTATAAAGTTATTAGTAAAATTACTTGATGTAACATTCCGCATAATTTGTGATAAATCTTTTCCGTTGTTTTTATACTTCAAAAAAAATTTATTTGCTTCTGAACTTACATCTACGATTGCTTCTTTAGTTTTGAAAATATCGACAATAAAACCACCCCAACTATTTTTATCAGAATTATATTGTACTGCCAAAATAAATCTGATATGATATATCTAATAACTTATTGCTTTTGCCAATAAAGAAATGGAGGGTATGTTATGGTAATGTATTGTGATATATGTGGTGCTAAAATCGAAAATGGTGAAGATGTTAATGAGTGTCCAGAGTGTTTATGTCCATTTGAGAATGTAGATGAATCTTCACCAATAAAGGAGTTTAAATCTAAAATACCAGATGGTAATGTAGTAAAATCCATATCAACTGATGAATCATTTATGAATGCAATGGTAGAATTATATCAAAATAAACCAGTTGAATATCAATTAAAGATTCAACAAATGAAAACACAATTATATCAACAAAAACAAGCAGAAAAAAATAATAATATTATTAATCAGCCTCATTGTCCCACTTGTAACTCGGATAATTTAAGAAAGATTTCTACTACATCTAAAGTTATGAATACTGCAATGTGGGGTCTTTTAGGTACAAGGAGGAATAAAACATATCACTGTAATAACTGTGGCTATGAATGGTAATCAATTTTAAAGTAATATGAATCATTAAAAAATATAAGTGTAAATATTCTCTATATAAGTTTAAAATTATATGTATACTGTAAAACTATTTATGTCTTTAATTAATCTGCTAAAGAATAGAAATATATTTATTTCAGCACCGTCTAAATGTAAGGCATATTTTGGTTTGTCCCATTTTCACGGGGTTCAGACTGTATATTACAACCACATACAATTACGCCTGTATGCAGTCAAACCTTGTCAGTCGTTGGGGGCATGGCATATTGTGGTTACAACTTAGCCATTATCCCTGCTTTCGGTATAAAATCAGTATTTTATACCTACCTATTGATTACCCATTCCTTTTAGTGCCTCATGGAAGTTACCATTAAATAAAGGCAAAGTCAGAAGCCATGTAAGCACAAAAGCATAAATTACACTTAGGCTCTCGCCATATGCATGCCGTATATGTTTTTTTCCGTCTTTCGACACCGTTGCCGTTTACCGTTTCCGGTTTCGTTTTGGTTTATATATGGCCTTTAGGGTTTCCAGCATATTCGGTTTTTATAATTTTTATTAAAGGTATCCATCTTGTTTTAAGTGGCTGATGCTCCCGTACGTTAATCACATGGCGTTATTATGTGACCTTATAGGGGTGGGCGCAGTACATTTACCACTGGATTATTGTACGTTCACCAATACCTGCCCTGTTCATTAGGAGTCCGCTTATTGCACCAGAAGTGCCAAGCAGCCCAAGTTTTCCGGTAACCCATTCAACGGCATTACCGACTGCATTTATTCCGTCTACAACCGTTTTCATTTCACTGCCGCCGAACAGGTTCTGGGCTATCCCCGTGCCCGTTTCCGACAGTCTGTTAAGCTTGAAGTCAAGGCCGTCGTACACCGCATCCATGCTCTGCATGGCGCTGCCGGCGGAACCTGCCATTAAGGTCATTGAGTTTCTTGCCGTGTCAAAGTTGGTTATGATGGAAGACAGTACATCGCCGCTTTCCCCGGCTGCGAGTGAGCTTATGAGCTGTTCGCGGTTTGCGGTATCCATATCGTTCCATACAGATGCAATGTCGGAAAGTATTTGGTATGTCGACCTGAGCGTGTCGTTGTCCACGTCGGTAAACGGGCTTATTCCGCCCGGTGAGGACCGGGTTTCCGTGAGTTTGCTGATGATGGAACCTTTATCCTGTATGTTTTTCGCCAGCGCGTTCAGTGTGTCGCCAATAAGTCCGGTGTCTGGCGTTGCCTGTGAAGCGGCCGCACTCAGCGCGATTGTTTCCTCAAGTGTGTTGTTTGCCTCTGACATTGCTGCGGACGTGCTGTTCAGTATATCTGCTATACCGCTGTTGTTTATGAGGCCGGAGTGTCCGATTACGTTTATTTTGCTTATTATTCCGTCAAGCGCGTCGTCCGCATCAAGCCTGAAAGACTGCAGCGCCGCTGAAAGGCTTTCAGCTGCGTCGTCCATGTCAAGCCCGGGTGATATTGAGTTAAGGATTACCGCGTTTTTTGCAAGTGCGGACGCCTCCTTTATGCTGTAGCCGAGCCTGGCCCATTTGTTTGTCTGTGACATTATTTCCTGTGTTGACGTTCCGAGCTGTTTTGCAGTTTCCGCAGAGCTGTAGTAGAAGTCCTTCAGTTCTTTTGTTGTTGCGTTGGTGGAGAGTTTGAGGTCCGTCATCTCGGCATCCAGTTCCCTCACAGTCTGTATGTG
>JAAVXK010000133.1 GCA_022790615.1 Lachnospiraceae bacterium | reverse complement strand
CTCACTGGACTGCGGATTATGTTCAAACGTCATCTGTCCGCCTACGAGCATATAATCTCTGCCATTAACACGTTTAATGCAATGGGAAACCATCATTCCATCCAAATCTTTAAGAAGCTCGTCAAAATTATTGCCGCCTCCAAACAGACTGTACAATACTTTTTTATTGGCATCCAATATGGCTACTTTTCCATTCATATCATTTACCATATCTTTTTTATTCATCAGCAGTTTTTTATTCATTGATAACTCATCGTCCAAATGATTCCGGTTTCCTTCGTTCAAGAAGTTGGCCTGCAATACAAACTGGTTATACCTGTACTGTTCAATAGCTGCCTTTTTTACCTTATCAATCGCTTTTTCATAATTATAGCTTATAAGCATATACCCGCCAAGCAAAAAAATAGTACTGAAAACAAGCACTATACCGGTATATATCTTCGCCCCGAATTTCATAAGCTACTCCTCCAGCCGGTACCCTATACGGAATACCGTTTTTATATATTTTTCCCATCCAAGCTTTTTTCTCAGTCTCTGAATATGCGTATCAAGAGTTCTCGTATCTCCCATATACGGCTCTTTCCATACTTTTTCATACAGTTTGTCCCTGTACTGCGCAATATTTTTATTGTTTATCAGTTCTATTAACAGGTCGTATTCCTTAACAGTGAGTTCAATTTCTTTATCATTCTGTATCACCCGCCTCGATTCTGTTTCAATGGCGACGTCCGCAAACTCAATTCTGCTCTCAGTGTTTCCACATCTTCTGAGCACCGCTTCAATTCTTGCAACTACCTCCCCGCTGTGAAAGGGTTTTACAATATAGTCGTCAGCTCCAAGCTTCAGTCCGTATATTCGGTCTTTGGCAGACCCCTTCGCACTAATAAATATAACGGGTATATCCATCGTCTTTATATAGTCAAGCAGCTCATAACCGTTAATCTCAGGCAGCATAATATCAAGCAGGATAATATCCCACGCAGCGTTTTCCTCCAATATGTCTGCCGCAACTTTTCCATCGCACGCAATCTTACAGATATATCCCTCGTCGCTCAAATCCATATATAACAGGTTTGCTATAGCCTCGTCATCCTCTACAATTAATATATTGTACATAAATCACACTCTCCTATAGTTCTCTGACAGAAGAAGTAACGGATCTTCAAACACGCTCTAGTGTACTGTATCATTCTTCTGACCGATTATTTATTTTAACATGTCCTCCTGACATGGCAGATTCCTCCGGATGCACACGGTTCGCCATTGAATCTGTCCTCCCTTTGGTCGGACGCGAACCGGTGCAGAACCGGTGCAGGTATAATATCTTTCGATATTATACCATGCGTTTGTGTATTAATTGTAACATAAAAGGCTATTTATGGCCGGAAATTATTCTGTGATTGTTTTCCAATGCTTCTATTATTATAATTAACTGACCCGATTAATTTATCAAACATATTTGTTTTGCTATTCTTTTTGTTGCATTTATCCAAGCGCAACGTCAAGTATCATCATTACGAGGAATCCCGAAACAAATCCCAGTGTTCCCACGTTATCGTTCTCGCCCATATGAGCCTGCGGTATCAGTTCCTCTACGACAACATATATCATAGTTCCCGCTGCAAATGCGAGCAGTATTGACATAAAGGATGAAACAACCCCCGCAAGCAGCGCCGCCACTACAGCGGCTACAGGCTCCACTGCTGCCGACAACACGCCTATCAAACAGGCCTTCCTCCTGCTCACACCTTCTGCAACAAGCGGCAGGGCTACCGCGGTTCCCTCCGGATAATTCTGTATTCCAATTCCAAGCGCAAGCGCGAGCGCACCAGACATAAGCGCCGCGTCACCCGCATTTTCAGCAGCAAGCGCAAATGCAAGACCGACCGCCATACCCTCGGGAATATTGTGGATTGTCATTGCAAGAACAAGCATTATCGTATTTTTGTTAAGCTTTATATTCTTACCATTTATCCTTGAACCCAGATATCTTTTTTCAAGTATCCTGTCAGCAAATAACAGGAATATAACTCCAAGCAAAAATCCCCCCGCTACCATAAGCCAGCTAATCTGGTTATTCTCATTTGCCACGTCAATTCCCGGAATTAAAAGCGACCATATTGACGCCGCAACCATGACTCCGCCTGCAAATCCGAGAAAAATTCTCTGATACATCGTATTCGTTACTTCTTTTATCCAAAATACATTAAGCGCACCTAACGCCGTAATCATAAATGTAAACAACGTACCGCCAAACGCCATTAACACTCCATTATTCATATATATACCATTCTTCACAAAATAATATAGTATACTATATTCAAAATGTTACATAATGTTACATTAACAGCTATGCATTAATGTTATTTTACATTTTTTAGTTTATTCATAGTGTCTGCATAACATCCAGTGTGCTGTACCGTTCATTTGCAGCGAAATGACGCAGAATGAAATTTGATACTGCAAGACGGCTTCACCACAAGCAGAGGCGTTTACGATTGGTGAAGCAAACACCGTATATACACATATTCCTTTATACATATCTTCATTATATTTACTTCATAATAATACTGACAGCCAAACATATAATATGCTTGTGGATTTACCGCCGCTCTGTTAAAATTAGGACAAACATCCGCGAAAGGAGTTAATACATGAATAAAAAAAGGTATCAGATAATTTCAAAGGAAACTCTTGCAAACGACATTGTAAGCATGTGGATTAAAGCACCCGACATTACGGACACTGCCGCTGCCGGGCAATTTGTCTCCGTATATTGTGATGATAAAAGCGCGCTTCTTCCAAGACCGATAAGTATATGCGATACTGACGGCAACGGAGGTCTAAGGCTTGTATTCAAGATTGTCGGAAAGGGCACACTGGAACTTTCAAAAAAGAATACCGGAGACGGCCTGGACATCTTGGGCCCGCTCGGCAACGGTTTCGGTATGGCATTTGACAAAATTGCAGGAATGGACAACCCTGACATTGCATTCATCGGAGGAGGCGTGGGAATACCCCCGATGCTCATAAGCGCAAAGTCCGTAAACGGACGAAAAAATATTATACTCGGTTACAGGGATACCGTATTTATGAACGAGGATTTTGACGGATACGGAAACGTATATATAGCAACCGAGAACGGAAGCGCCGGCGTAAAAGGCAACGTCATCGACTGCCTTATTGAAAACAAACTCCATCCCGACATAATACTTGCGTGCGGGCCGCTTCCAATGTTAAAGGGAATTAAAAAATACGCAGAGGAAAACAACATCACAGCATTTGTCTCGCTTGAAGAAAAAATGGCCTGCGGCATCGGCGCATGTCTCGCCTGCGTCTGCAAAACGAATGAAACGGACTCGCACAGCATGGTTAAAAACAAACGCATCTGCAAAGACGGACCGGTATTCGACGTAAAGGAGGTTGATTTTACATGAACATGAAAGTTAATTTTGCCGGAGTAGAATTCAATAATCCAATAACAACTGCATCCGGAACATTCGGCTCCGGAATGGAATATGCCGATATCGTTGACCTGTCAAGACTCGGCGCTGTTACAACCAAGGGAGTCGCTAACATTCCGTGGGCCGGCAATCCTACTCCGCGTATAGCGGAGACATACGGCGGAATGATTAACGCGATAGGCCTTCAGAATCCGGGAATAGACGTTTTCATCAAGCGGGATATTCCATATCTAAAACAATGCGGCACAAAGATTATTGCAAACGTGTGCGGCAAATCAACCGAGGATTATTGCGAAACAGTCGAAAAGCTTTCCGAGACCGACGTGGACATGCTTGAGATTAATATCTCATGCCCAAACGTAAAGGAGGGCGGCATAGCTTTCGGTCAGAACCCGAAAGCCGTCGAATCCATAACCTCCGAAATTAAAAAACGCAGCAAAAAACCTGTCATAATGAAGCTCACTCCAAACGTCACCGACATAACCGAGATGGCGCGCGCTGCCGAAAACGGCGGAGCCGACGCCCTCTCACTCATCAATACGATTACAGGAATGAAAATAGATATCAACAGGCGTACATTTGCTCTTGCAAATAAAACGGGAGGCCTGTCAGGCCCTGCAATACATCCCGTAGCAGTCAGGATGGTATACCAAACGGCCAATGCCGTAAACATTCCCATACTCGGAATGGGCGGAGTAGCCACATATGAGGACGCGCTTGAACTTATGATGGCCGGCGCGACTATGGTTGCAGTCGGAACAGCCAATTTTAACAACCCTAACGCAACGATAGAGATAATCGACGGCATCGCAGACTACATGGAACGCAACAACATTGATGACATAAATGAAATTATAGGATGCGTGAAATAGACGGACTGCATTCAAACAAATACTGCACCCTGCTCAAATCAATTTATGTATGAATGATATAAAAGTATACCATCTGATTTGAGCAGGCTTTGCAGAATCAGACTTTAATCCAATTGCTCCAAGTCAAACAATGCAGACTTATTGGCATGCCCTCTTCTTTGGACACTAACTCCTGTTCCAAATCCATGCCCGAGATATCAGCCAAAACACTGTTCTGAATATATTTCTTTGTAATTATAGTTACATTTTTCAATAGTGAAATATTTTCACACGGAAGCGTAAGTATTGTATAATCGCTCAGCAGATACCTCGGATTCACAAGTGAAAAATTTGTAAAAGCCACCCATCAGGCAGAACAGACAGTCATCCTCACCAATGGGCAGCTTGCCGCCGTCCTGTATAAGTTCCGTTTTGATAAACAGGAAATACAAAAATTACTTTCATTTTTGAAGAAAAGAATGTATAATCAAGTAACGGCAAATCGGGATTGGAGGAATAACAATGCAAAGTGTAAGAATTTATGAAATGCCGGCCTGTAAAATGGTTTCGTCTGGAACAGGTATGTTTGGAGAGGGAAAATTCATTCTATTTGACGAATGGGTATCTTCACAAAAAAGAGGGTTATTTCCAAAAGATTTCTTATTTTGGGCAGGAGAGGGCTTTGTTTGGTTATATATGTATGAGGATGGAATGGAGGTCCCGGGCGAATTTGAAATAATAGATTTCCAAGGAGGTCTTTATGCTGTAGCAACCGACATAGACCAGAAAACAGATAAGGAGCTTATGAATACAGAGATAGATAAGTTTCTAAGTGAAAAGGAATTTGAGCGTGACACATCACGTTTGGAATTAGGAAATATAAT